>QIGD01000020.1 GCA_003229935.1 Methanobacteriota archaeon
CGAACGGGAGCACTGATACCCCCAAAGAGGCAACTCCGAGAACGACGGAGACCTTAGAACCCCACGAACTTTAGTCGTGGGAGTATGTCAGTTTTCACACATAGCCTATGAGAAAAGTTATTGATGAAAGTTTTGAGATTCTCCAGCAGAAGTGGCTGGCAAGTCTTGATATGCTTATTGAAATAAACAAAAATAAATTTTCCGTCCCCAGAGCTTCTGAGCTTCTCAGAAATGTGAAATCAATGATAAATGAGGCAGTTATTAACAAAGCTGCTGATAACGAGTTTCTTACCATAACAGATAGTCTGCTTGACGAGGTAAATAGAGAAATTTTCTCTGCTGCCGAACCTCTGGGTAGTGAATTTACTGAGCGATGGGAAAAGGTTTTCAGAAAGATTATGGCAGGAGAGAAGTATGGTGAATATACACTCAATTCATCCAGATTCTACCCACACCTGCCAAGAGGTGCATACTGGGTGAGGTTGAAACAGCCGGCTGGAACAACACCAGAAAGGTTGAGAGAAATCGCCAAAAAATACAATGTTTTTATCAAGAGGCACCAGAAGGAGCATATTGTCATTACTGGCGATAAGGAAAAGGTGAAAGAGGCTCTTCGGGAACTGGCAGTATATTTAAAAAGAAGTGACACTATTTAGAATTATGATAATAGATACCCATATCCATAATGTAAAAGCCTTTAAATGGAATAACCTTTACAGAGGGTGTCTCATACCAAAACCTGAGAGTTTCAATGATGTGGATATTGAGAATTTGAATAACCTTGTAAAGCAGGAAATCTCGGGTAGGGATGAAATCACATGCTTTGCTTCAGTCAATCCAGAGAATGGAGTGCCTGAAGTGGACAGAGCAGTAAGAGAACTTGGATTTAAAGGTTTAGCTCTTGATACGGAGGCGAATTTCAAATTTTCCCATGACGCTATATGGAGGCTTTTCGAGGAGATTCATGAGCTTGACGTACCCGTTTTTATTCATTCCGAACCTGACAGGATTAATTTTGATTTAGATGAGGTTAATGAGGCAATAATAAGCTTTCCTGATGTAAACTTCATATTTGCTCATCTTGGAATAAGAAAAGGAGAGGACTTTATAAGGATTGTTCCAGAGACAAATGCTTTCTTTGAAACCTCTAATATCAGCGGTGATTTTATCACAGAAACCCTTGAAAATATAACCTGTGACAGGCTTGTTTTTGGTTCAAATGCAGAGAAAGAGTATCCTCTAGAGGAGATACAGAAAATAAATTCTCTGCCAATAAGTGAAGATGACAAGCATAAGATACTATTTTCAAATATGGCAGATATTCTCGACCTGAAGCTACCCGAAGATAACCCGAAAGAGAAATTTGGAAGTTTTGTCTCAAGATTTATTACGAAATTTCAGTAACTTCTTGTTATAAGAAATTTCGAAAGTGATATTATTTTTTCAAGTGAAGGATTTTTTATTCCAAGAGAATCGAACTCCTGCAAGGCACTGATTTCATATTTACGTGCTGTTTCAATTGAGAATTCTCTGGCTTTAACCTTTTCAAGTAAAGCAAGCACTTTCTCAACCTCTTTGTCTGACATCAGCTCTTTTTTTGAATATATTTTCTGAATAAATGCTCTATCTTCTCTGGAAGCCTTACTAATAGCATAGATTACCGGGAGGGTTTTCTTTTTATTTCTTATGTCACTTGCCCTGGGTTTTCCTGTTTTGCTGCTCCATATTCCTATTATATCATCAACTATCTGGAAGGCTATACCAATATTCCGTCCAAAACGTCTAAAATGCCTGATTTTAACCTTGTTATCTGTTGCGAGCATTGCCCCTATCCAGAAGGAAGCCTCAATCAGAGCTGCTGTCTTCCTGTAAACCATCTTGAGGTAAAGGTCAATATCAACATCCATTTTATTTTCGAATCCCATATCAAGATACTGCCCCTCGCATAGCTTCATTACTGTATTGCTGAGAATTTTAAGCACATCTATTATCTTGGCATCTGCCACATCTACCTCTTGAAGCCTAAGAGCTGCAAGATTAGCAAGTACATGCATTCCATCCCCCGCATTTATTGCATGCTCCACACCAAAGTGCTTCCATACAGTAGGCTTACCTCTTCTTGTTTCATCTCTGTCTTCAATATCATCGTGAATTAGAGAAAAGTTGTGTATAAGCTCAATAGAGGCTGCAGCAGGAAGTGCCTTGTTGTATACTCCTGCTAGACTGTGATAAGCAAGAAGACACATGGTTGGGCGGAAGCGCTTTCCTTTGTATCTTTCAACAGGTTCAAGGTTTTCATCAACCCAGCCAAGGTGATATTTCATCATATCATATAGTTCCCGTGGAAAATCTCGACTTTCGAAAACTTTTTTTATTTCTCTGTCTATAATGTCTATGTGTTCTTCCAAAATGCTCTCTGCATTCATGATAACCACTTAAGGAAATTTACTAATAACTACTTAAAATTTTCCAATCTGATAACCTGAACTTTAAGAGAGTTCATAATAAAGTGAAATTTCAGGCAAATTTTAAATAATCCATTTTCCACTTATATCTGGTGATATTTATGGAGCTTCTTAAAGACACTATCAAAAGAATTGAACCTGTTGACTCTGAAGCTATGGAGAAGGCAAGGGAGAGACAGGACGATTTGACAAAACCTAGGGGTAGCCTAGGAAAGCTTGAAGAGATCAGTATCAAGCTTGCTGGTATTCAGGGCAATGCTATTCCTGAAATTAAAAATAAGGTTATTTTCACATTTGCCGGTGACCATGGCATTGTAGAAGAGGGTATAAGTGCATATCCCAGCGAAGTCACAAAGCAGATGGTTCTTAATTTTCTTAATGGCGGAGCTGCCATAAATGTGCTTGCCAGACATGTGAATGCAAGAGTTGTTGTTGCAGACCTTGGCGTGTCAGGTGATATAGAGGCACCAGAGCTCATTGTAAAGAAGGTAGGTTACGGAACAAAGAATTTTGTTAGAGAGCCTGCCATGACAAGAGCACAGGCTGTAGAGGCAATTGAAGCAGGTATTGAAATTTTCAATAAACAATTCAGAGGTGCAGAGCTTATTGCACTGGGCGATATGGGTATTGGTAATACAACCTCAAGTTCTGCAATATGCAGTGCCATAACAGGCAGAGCACCTGAAGAAGTTACCGGAAGGGGCACAGGTATAGGAGAAGAGGCTTACAGGAAAAAAGTGACAATTATAAGGAAGGCTCTTGAGCTTCATAAACCAGAAGGTAGAGATGCTATAGATGTTCTTAGCAAGGTGGGAGGCTTTGAAATTGCGGGTCTGGCCGGCGTTACTTTAGCTGCAGCCTCAAACAGAGTTGCTGTTGTCAGCGATGGCTTTATTTCCACTACAGGAGCACTTATAGCTCATACTTTAAACCCAGATGTGAGTGATTACATATTTGCTGCTCACAGAAGTGTCGAAAAAGGACATGAAATAATACTTGAGCATATGAAACTTGAACCTATACTTGACCTCAATCTCAGGCTGGGAGAAGGCACAGGTGCAGCACTTGCCATGAGTATTATAGAGGCAGGCGTAAAAATACTGAGAGAGATGGCAACTTTCTCTGGCGCAGGCGTAAGCAAAACTGTAGAGTGAATACATATGTTAAGGGCTAAATTTAAATATTCAGAAGAGAAGCTAAACTGGATGTCTGGCTTTGACCAAATACTTAAGATTTCAAAAGAAGAAGAAGCAACTGAAATAATTCAAGGCATTCTATCTGGGGAGAAGCTAACAGAGAAGGATGCCTCTAAACTTTTTAAATCAGACCTCCACCTGATTACAGGCTTTGCAGACTATCTTAGGGAGAAACAGGCAGGCGATTATGCCAGCTTTGTAATAAACAGACAGATTAATTATTCAAATATATGCATAAGCAGGTGTAAATTCTGTGCCTTTTACAGAAAATCTGGAGAAGAAGGAGCCTATACTATGAGCAGAGAAGAAATTCTCAATAAAGCTTCTGAGGCAGTTGCAATGGATGCAACTGAACTGCATATTGTTGGCTCCCACAATCCAGACATACCATTTGAGTACTATGAAGGCACTCTCAGGCAAATTAAAAAGAAGTTTCCAGACATATCTATTAAAGGCTTCACAGCTACAGAAATTCACTTTTTCTCTAATAATTTCAGAATGTCTACCAGAGAGGTTCTCGAAAGGTTAAAGGAGGCAGGTCTAGACTTCATGCCAGGTGGAGGTGCAGAGATTCTTGATGATTCTATAAGAAAAAAGCTATGTCCAGCCAAGGCTTCCTCAAGAGAATGGCTTGATGTCATGAAAACTGCACATGAGCTTGGAATTAAGAGTAATGCCACAATGCTCTTCGGACATATTGAAAAACCTGAACAGAGAGTAAAGCACATGTTCAGGCTTATGAAACTTCAGGAAAAGACAGGTGGATTTTTAAGCTTCATACCTCTTGTTTATCATCCTGAGAACAACCCTCTCGGCAGAGAGATTGGAATGAAGGCGAGTGGTGTTGATATTCTAAAGACCATAGCGATTTCAAGGATAGTGCTAGGGGAAAGTTTCACAAATATAAGGGCTTACTGGATTATGCTTGGTAAGAAGCTTGCCCAGGTTGCCCTGCGCTCGGGAGCAAATGATATAGACGGAACAGTTTTAGAGGAAAAAGTTGCCCACGAAGCTGGTGCATCCACATCAAAATCTGCAACTGTGGAGGAGCTTCTGGCGATGATAAGAAAGGCAGGTTTAAAACCTGTACAGAGAAGCACGGATTATAATATAATCAGAAAGTGGTAAAGTCAATCACCACCCATTAAAATGGGTGGCCTGTCTCATGAGATATGGGGGTAACAGGTTGATTAGGAGGCATTAAATAATGCAGAAGTTATTGGTAGAGTTCGAGAACACACCAGAGGATGCTCCTCAAGTCTCCTGCTCTATAAGTGGAGCATTAAACAGAGACAAAAGTCTCAGTGTGCCCTGCTTACTACTGGCTGATAACAACTCCGATAAGGACCAACACTCTGGCAAGAATGGACAAGCGTTGAGCGTCCCTGTCATAAATCTGCGTGGGAAACCATTAATGCCTACACGATCTGGAAAGGCAAGAATACTTTTGCAGCAAGGAAAAGCAATAGTAATTCAGCGAGCACCATTTACTATTCAGCTATGTTATTTAACAGGAAACTATACACAAAATATAAAATTATGTATAGATGCTGGATATTCAACAATAGGCTTCAGTGCTATAAATAACAAGTGTGAATTACTCTCAGGTGAGTTAACTTTACGAAAAAGAATCTCTAAACTCATTGAGGGGAAAAGCAATTACAGAAAAACACGAAGAAGTAGATTATTGCATAGAAAGCCAAGATTCAATAATCGTAATAAGCCTGAAGGTTGGTTTACACCTTCTATTCAGCATAAACTTAAGACACATCTGGGATTGATTGAAAAACTGAAGAAAATACCACCTGTGATAAAAATAACAATAGAGGTAGCGAGTTTCGATACACAAAAACTCCAAAATCCAGAGATTACAGGAGTAGAATACCAACAGGAAGAATTACAGGGTTATGAAGTGAGGGAATATATGCTGGAGAAATGGAAACATAAATGTGCTTATTGTGGTAAGAGTAATCTTCCTCTAGAAATTGAGCATATTATACCTAAATCACGAGGTGGAACAGATAGAGTTTCCAATCTGACTTTGGCGTGTCATAAATGTAATCAGAAGAAAGGTAATCAAACAGCAGCAGAATTTGGACATTCTGAAATACAAAAAAAAACAAAGCAAACATTAAAAGCAACTGCGTTTATGAATATTGTTAGATGGAGACTGGTGAATACTCTAAAGTGTGATTGGACTTATGGGTATATTACAAAGCATGCTAGAATTAAATTAGGTATGAAGAAAAGTCATGTAACTGATGCTTTTATTGCTGGTGGAAACGTACAGGAAAGAAGCAGGAGTTACGAGTTAACCCAAACAAGAAGGAATAACAGGAGTATTCAGACTAACAGAAAAGGGCATAAGCCCTCTATAAGAAGAAAGAGGTATAGGTTACAACTCAATGATTTAGTAAAATATATTAAATCTCTGTGTAAAGTAAAAGATGTCCATAATTATGGGAGATATGTAATATTAGAAGATAAAATAGGGGAGATATTTGATATTAATGTTAAGAAAGTGGAGATGGTAAAACATGGTAAAGGAATACAATTCTAAACTAAGTGAGGTAGGGCAATTCATCCACCTATTGAAATGGGTGGTTTCTTTGCCCAGATTATTATGAAAATAGGCGAAACCTTTTTCAAGAACACAGATTTCATATATTATGGCATAAGGAAGGGTAAAGTCAAGCTTGAAACTGAAGCCAGTTTTGTCAGAGCTCATCCTCCAGAACTGGGTAAAATGCTTATTAAGGGGGATGTGGACATTGCTCCAGCCTCTTCAATAATCTATGCAAAGCATTTCAGACAGCTATATATTTTACCTGATTTCTCTATCTCTGCAAAAGGAGAAACAGGAAGTATTCTCATATTTTCAGAAGCTTCAGAGATTGAGGAGCTTTCAGGGAAAACAATAGCAACGCCAGCAACAAGTGCCAGCTCCGTAGCATTACTGGAGATTATTTTGAAAGAGAAGGGTATAGATGCCGAGATTGTCAGAGGAGTTGAACCTGATTTAGAGAAAATGCTCTCCCACTACGAAGCAGCCCTTCTTATCGGAGACGATGCTCTTAAAGAGGCCTATAATAAACCCGAGCTTCTGCTACTTGACCTTGGAACAGCCTGGTATGAGTTGACAGGAAAGAAGATGGTGTATGCTCTGTGGCTTCTGAATTCTCCAGAAGCAGGGAAAATATATAATGCTCTTAATGAGTCAAGAAGATATGCTAAAAAAAATTTTGACCGGGTTGTTGAAGACCTGGCTGAAAAAGCCTCTCTTCCACAGGAATATCTCTCGGCACATCTCAGGAAGCTCGAGTTCAATCTCAATGAAGATGCTCTTGATGGGCTTGAGGAGTATTTCATTCTTGCAGAAAAACATGGAATTATCAATGAAATTCCTGACCTCAGGTTCACAGAGGTGCTCTGATGGAGGGGATTGAAAAAGCAATAGCAGGAGAAAAGCTGGGAATAAAGGAGGCTGAAGAGCTTTTCACTGCAGATGTCAATCTTCTCGGTTATTCTGCCGATTCTCTGAGAAAGAAAATCTGCGGAGATACTGTTACCTTTGTAGTGGACACAAATATAAATTATACCAATATATGCACAAGCAGATGCAGCTTCTGTGCCTTCTACAGGACAGGTAAGAGCAGTGAAGCCTATGTGCTGAGTCCAAAGGAAATTTTAAAGAAGATTGAAAGTGCTGTAAGACTCGGTACAACTCAGGTTCTTCTGCAAGGTGGCCTGAATCCAGAGCTTGAAATAGAGTATTATGAGGATATATGTAGAACAGTAAAGGAGAAATTCCCAGGGGTTCAGACACATTTCTTTTCACCAAGTGAAATTTCGAATATTGCAAAAATCTCTAACCTGAATGTTAAAGAGACCCTTATCAGGCTCAAAGAGGCTGGTCTTGATAGCATACCTGGCGGAGGTGCAGAAATTCTTGTGGACAGTGTCAGAAAAAAAGTAAGTCCCGGGAAAATAACATGGAAAGAATGGGCGAAAGTTATGGAGATTGCTAATTCCCTTGACATTCCAACAACTGCCACCATGGTCTTTGGTATGGGAGAAAGCAGCAGAGAAAGAGCAGAGCATATCTTAAAGCTAAGGAAGCTTCAAGAAAAGAGCGGAGGCTTTACAGCCTTTATACCCTGGAGCTTTCAGCCAGGAAAAACAGCCCTGGGTAGGGAGCTTGACTACAGTGCTCTTGCCACAGGTATTGACTATCTAAAGGTTATAGCGGTTTCAAGACTTATTTTTAAGGAGACCATACAGAATATCCAGTGCTCCTGGATAACCCAGGGAAAAAGAATTGCTCAGGTAGCACTAAACTATGGAGCCAATGACTTCGGAGGAACTATGATTGAGGAGAATGTTGTCAGAGCCACAGGAAAAGAAATTAATTATATGCCAGAAAAAGAGATTGTGACACTCATCAAGCAGATAGACAGACCAGCTGCTATGAGAGACACCATGTACAGAATACTAAAAAAATACTGACTACAATCTTCGTGAACTACCCTCGACTAAAGTCGTGGGTTTTCTGCTATGTCTGTCATAAGTTTAATTGTCACCGTTTTAATATTATCTGTGTTGTAAAATATGAAGTTTTAATTATAAAAATAGTTATAAAAATCTAAACTTGGACATCCTGAAAAATACTTTTTCCAAGATAAACGGCAGTATTTATTTATAATGGGAAAGCTTCTTTTATATAATATGGCACTTGAGAAGCTGGGAGACAGCCTGAGTGGTGTTCTCAGGAAGATTTCCAGAGCAGGACTGATTGATGAGAGACTTGTTAAGGAAGTAATAAAGGATATTCAGAGAGCTTTACTCAGTGCAGATGTCAACGTTAAGCTAGTAATGAAGATTTCAAAAAAGATACAGGAGAGAGCACTTAAAGAGAAGCCAAAAGCAGGACTGGGAAGGAAGGAACATATAATAACAATTCTCTATGAAGAACTCTCAAATCTCCTTGGCTCAAGTAAAAACTACTCCCTGCCAAATAAGTCAAGAATACTCATGGTTGGTCTCCAGGGCTCGGGCAAGACCACAACAACTGTAAAACTGGCAAGATATTTTTCAAAGAGAGGGCTGAGCACATCAATAATAGCAGCTGATACCTATAGACCTGCTGCCTATGAACAGCTTTTCCAGCTTGCTGAACCATTTAAAATAAGAATTTATGGAGAGCCTGAAAATAAAAATGCTATTGAAATTGTGAAGTATGGTCTTCAGGAGCTTAATACAAGTATTGTTATTTTAGACACAGCAGGAAGGCACAGAAAGGAGGAGGAGCTCTTCAAAGAAATGAGGGAAATAAACAAAAAATTCAAACCTGATGAGAAATTCCTTGTTATAGATTCAAATATAGGACAGCAGGCAGGTGCTCAGGCCAAAGCTTTTCATGAATCCATAGGCATAACTGGGGTTATTCTTACAAAACTCGATGGTTCAGCCAGAGGAGGTGGAGCTCTAAGCGCTGTGGCGGAAACCGGTGCACCTGTACGCTTTATAGGCGTGGGAGAAAAGATGGGTGACCTAGAAGTGTTCAATCCAGAACGCTTTATCTCAAGAATTTTGGGTATGGGTGACCTTCAAACTCTCCTCGAAAAGGCAAAGGGTGTCTTGGACGAAAAGAAGGCCAAAGAAATGCTCAAGGGAGATTTTACTCTCGATGACCTCTATGAACAGCTTCAGAGTATTAAGAAAATGGGCCCCCTGAACTCTGTGTTGAGTATGATACCTGGAATGGGAATGTCTCTGCCCAAAGAAGCTTCAAATGTTACAGAGGAGAAGTTCAGGAAGTTTTTAATTATTATGGATTCAATGACAGTAAAGGAGAGGGCAAAGCCAAAGATTATCAACGCCTCAAGAATGAAGAGAGTTGCCAGAGGTGCCGGTTCGGAACCTGAAGATGTTAAGGAGCTGATGAACTATTATAAGCTGATGCATAATGCTTTTAAGGGTTTCGGAAAGAGAGGGATGAAGAGAGGCTTTTCTCCGGGTGCTCTCAGCAAAATAATGAAAGGAATGAAGTTCTGAGCATTTTATAACTTAAAGGAAAAATTCCAGTGACCCATCCTTAGCCTTAGTATATATACTATCCATATTCTCACCCAGTCTTCTGCCTGTAAACCTTACCTCTTTTTTACTCAGCTTCTCCCTGAGCTTTTCATCATCAAGAAGCTTTATTATAGCCTCTGCCAGAGCAGAGGGACTTTCCTTTTCCACAAGTATGGCTCTACCCTCAAGGATTTCAGGCAGACCTCCCACCCTGCTTGCAACTACAGGTATGCCAAGAGCCATAGCTTCAAGGGCGACCAGACTCAGACCCTCTTCTCTTGATGGTATAACAACCACCTCAGCCCTAGAATAAAACTCATCAAGCTTCTCTCTGAATCCCAGAAAGCTCACACCACTAGCTACTTTCTCATTCATACCTCCACCAACAACAGAAAGCTTCGCCCAAGGTATTTTCTCCCTCACCATTTTGAAAGCATCAAGAAGAATATCCAGACCCTTTTGCCTTACAGAGCTTCCAACAAAGAGAATCTCACCCTTCTCAGGCTTTCTATCCTTCAGAGACTCAATTCCCGGTGCACCATAAACAACCTCCACTTTATTCTCATCTGCTCCCAGCCTCACTGCCTCCCTCTTTAAATACTCGCTCACAGCACAGATGTGGTCACTGTGCCTCAGAACAAAGTTCACAAGAGGTTTACCATGCCCTCTTCCCAGAACAGTTATATCGCTTCCATGAAGTGTGAGCACAAGAGGAATACCAAGAATTCTGCTCAGGAGGAATCCTAGAAACCCCTGAGGAAATGCATAGTGAGCATGAACTATATCGAATTTATTTCTTCCAGATAATATAACAGCCCTGAAAAAACCATAAATTATATAACCAAAAGCCCTGAAAACAGGAAAATTTAGAGCTTTAGGATATCCTATAACTATGAAATCATTCTTTGAGTTCTCAATAATCTTTTCCACATGGGTTACAACACCACCTCTGGATGGCTTCCAGATACTCAGAAGGAGTACCTTCATCCTTTACTCCCCTCTGCCAGATGTGCTATAGAAATAAAGAGAGAAGCTGAGAATAGCACAAAAACATTGAAATCCACAAGGCCAGTTTCAATACCTACAAGGAGATAAGCAAATAGTATAGAAAAGAAGGCTGTAGCCAGAGGAGAAGCTGTTGCTATGGAATTCTTAAAGGCAAGCCCTATTATAACTCCAAGAATTAATAGAAATAAGACACTTCCAATGAGTCCAAGGTCAAGAGAAACAGGACCCAGAAGAGTTGATGTAAGAGTTACGCCTGTAACTCCAAATTCTCTTGCCACAATCGTTCTTGGACCAAGACTGGGGCCAGGAATAAAGTTGAGGAAGGACGAGAAAGTTGAAAGAGCTATTCTGCCGTGGTAAACACCTGTAAGAAGAACATTGTAACCAGAGAAGTGGCTCACATAGAAGAGGTTATTGACAATATAATTATAAATGCTGAGAGTTACACCCACCCTATTACCTATAACGTGAGAGATTCCAAGAGCGTAGCCCATCCTGATAGCCCTGTAGGCTCCCATAGCAGAGATTGCCAGAAGTCCTGAAGCCATAGCTGATATAATTTCAAAATTGCCTATAAGAGCATAGCGATACATAACAAATGTAAAGCCTAAAAGGGAAACAAGAGTCTGGGTTCTGAAGCCAAGTAAGGTTACAAGGAAGGTTGTGATAAGAGCTATTGTGAACACTTTAACTCTGGCATTACTCCTATTCCTTCTGCCATTATAGTACTCCCATGCAATATAGGAGGCAATCATTAGCCCTGCAAGCACAATAAAAGTTGAAGTATAAGTAAGAAGTACACTGAGCTTCTTTCTTGCAATAGGCTCGAAAAGTGGAATCTCTCTGACATAATAGATATCGAGCATAAGGCATATAAGAGAGAAGAGATAGAGAAGAACACCAGCTTTAAGAGATGCTGATTTAAAATCACCTTCCCTGAAACTCACCCTTTTTGCAAAAGTAAAGCCAAAAACAAAGAAAACTAAAGTGACAAGAAGAAAGACCAGAGCCCGCAGGGATATGGTATAGCTGCTCAGAAGAATAAAAGAAGCATATGCAAGGAGAAATATTTTATCAGGCTTCAGAAGATTGAAATTTAACCTTGAATTTAACCTGTCAACAAATCCCCATAATCTGGCAGGATAAAATAAACTATTCACAAACCTTCTCAGGCCGGAAATTGAATATATATCAATTATCTTTTCTGCAGTAAATGATAGTAAAGCAACAAACCTGCTATGTCGGAGTGAATTTAGAGAAAAGGCTATAAGGCCGAAAATTATGGATACAAATCTGCTGTATCTAAAGGAGTTTTTCAACAGATACATAAGTTGCCTCTCTTCTATCTCTCAAAATGCCATCTGCCTTAAGATAACTGTAAAGCTTGTCAAGCTTCTCCTCTTTCAGCTTTCCAGAAAAGCCAAGATAAACTTTAAAGTTTTTCAGAGTAACCTCTCCAGAACTTAAATTCAGCCTTTCAACCTCGTTCAAATCAATAAGATAGTAATTTAATGAGTAGAAGTTAACACCTAATTTCTGGGCTTTACTTCTTACACAGGCGAAACATCTTGCAGCATTATTTTCGAACACAGGAAAACCAACCCCAGGGTTTTGAATTAAAACATTGCCACTCAATACAACATTCACAGCACCACTTTCTTTTTTAATATCCTTTAAAGTATCAATAAAGTTACTAAAATTAGAAAATTGTCTCTTCGAGGGGTAAAAAGACACAGAACTGTCATAAAGGGGTATTAATTCAACTCTATTTGCTGAAAAATCTTCTAGATAGCTCATACTACCTCCGACAGTAGTCTTATCGCCATATTTATTCTTAAGAACAATAGTACCACCATAAGCATCCACAACCATTCCCTGCTTTACTATTTCCTTGCCAAAGGGGTCTCCTATATTCCTTCCTGTGACTGTTGCTTCCACAAGGAAGCCCTTCATCTCCAGCTTATTGACTGCCTTTACTGCCTGATAAACCTCCTCGCCATTATAAACCATCTTATTCTGAAAGACGGTAGAAATAGTAATAAAAACGAGAAATAGAAAAACAGCTATGACAAAAAAATCAATAACATTTATTCCAAATATTTTCCCTTTTTTCCTGTCAATCAACTTCATTTTTCTTCTCCACACTTCTATATACAAAGTAAATAATGTTCAGAAGAAAGAGAATAAAGAATATCCTCAGAAACATACCATAAAAAACAGGATTGTTTAAAATTGAATTACCAAAAATTTTGTCATAAACATAAATCATAACCTGATAGAAGTAGTTGTATAAGAAGAAGTAGTGGTTATATAAATTGCGATAAGTCTCAAAAAAAGTTATTTTAAAAACAAAGTAAACAAACAGAATTTGAAGAGCCGAGAAAATCACAGAATAGCCAAGAATCTCAAGTGCATTTTCAACTCTGTTTTTCAGTTTCATTACCATGGCTATAAAATCTTCCCCGGAGTTAAAAAAGCTTTTGCTATTTACACCTGCATGATACTATAGCGTCAATCCTCTTTTGGATTTTTGAACTTTCCCATGGCCCCAAGTCATGATATCCTTTATCCCACTACTGGTACCAAATAGGTTTAGGTTTTGATTTATGGATGTCAGCCTAGTGTACAAAAGCTTTATATCTAAATGTGCATGTACACCACATATAAAAAGGTTTTTACACTACAGAAATTTGTGGAATCAGAAGTCATTCAGTCCTGGAAATAAAAGTACTACATGAGTGATTGTTGTCTGAAATAACGGAAAAAATGACGCTATAGGCATGATACTGAGTTATAATAACATAACCTTGGATATTTTTTACTCACCATAGCAAGAAGTCCCCTTGTGTAAGCGTGAAATAGCTCACTCATAGCTTCCTCTAGGTCTAACCCTCAAGATTGGCAAAACTTGCTGCTCATACTATAATATCTGCAAGTTCCTCAGCTACGCCCTCCCTATCATCCTTCCTGTAAACTTCGCAAAGTTCCTCACCCAGCCTTAAAAGAGTTGAGGATTTTCCTCTGTTTTTATCTTTCTCAAAGTAAATTTTTCTTATTAACTCCTGAAACTCTATAATTCCTATGTTCTCAACCTTCATGAGTTTTTATGAATATATCAAGATGTTAATTTAAATATATTTTTACATGAGGTGTAGCTTCTGTTCCAGGGAAGCTTCAGAACTCATAACAGAGTCTGAATTGAGTTTGTGCAGTACCCACATGAAGAAGTTCAAGAAGTTTCTCCTTATAAAAAATGATGCAAAGACTTCCATAGTAGAGGAAATGCGCGTGATTGAGCGTCTTGTGAAGGATAACTCTGGAATTATCATCTGTCCCAGCTGTGGCTCTTCAAGCATGGAAGTGCATCACTGGGAGAAGGAGGGAAAAGATAGAGTGCCTGTCTTCAAGTGCAAAACCTGTGACTTTAAAGGTTGAGTCTGTACTCTGCCAGCTTACTTTTAAGCTTTTCATCTTTAATTGCAAGAATTTCCACAGCTAGGAGGGCAGCATTTTTTGCATTGTCTATGCCAACAGTTGCAACTGGAACTCCAGGAGGCATCTGAGCTATTGATAACAGAGAATCAATACCCAGAACTTTGACATCTCTGGGCATACCTATTACTGGCTTTAAAGTGTGAGAAGCTATTACACCAGGTAAAGCAGCACTCAGACCTGCAATACCTATAAAAACATCAGCATTACTTTCTTTGACTATTTCTCTAAGTTTGTCTGGATGTCTGTGAGCTGAAGCGATATAAGTTTCAAAACTAACTTTAAAGTTTTTCAGAAGCTTTCCCACATTTTCCACAAAACCCCTATCAGAGGGACTTCCAGAAATTATTGTAACCTGTGGCATGGTGACTAATCTCCATTAAATAGAAGGGAAATCTATTCGACCTTCTCAAATCGGTCGGATAGCTCCTTGAGTACCTTGGGCAATGTTGTATACTCCATATCCTCCATTGGCAAGCGGTGAGGCTCAAAGGGTCCATGTCTGCGCATATACTCTGTAACCTTCTGAGCCTTCCTCCTAGTATAATCCCATATAGGATCATCAAAGAGGTCTGATGGCCCAACCAGTTTTTCTGATATCTGGAAACCAGCAGCAGCAACTCTTGGAGGACCATCAAAACGCGTGCATCTTGCATCCTTAAAGCTAACTGGCATAAGTGGTCCATTATGACTTCCTCGCATCCATCCACTCACCAGGTGGGGGAATGCAAAGGGTTCAAGAACCTCTCCAAGAGCAGGCAGCCCTGACTGAGCTCTAACGAGAGCCACCGGATCATCCTTACCCACATACTCACCAGCTATCTGGTATAGCTTCTCTGTGCTCACAACAGCAACTGCCTCATCAGCGGGAAGTTTACTGCCCTTCTTTGGAAAAATCCTCTTTATAACATACCTAGACTTGGCACCTATCAGAGCCAGAAGGTCATAGGTTTCTTCAGGTGTATTCATAAAAACTCTTTTATGTTCATATATATCCCATACCTCAAAAACAAAACCATCATGAATACTGGGGTCAATTACAAGACCTGCAGTATTAAAAGGGTCAGCAAAAATCCTGTATATTGGTAAGTTGAAGGCTCCCGGCTCTGTTTTATCCATCATAAATGCAACAAGAGGGTCAGACTCTCGCTCAGTAAACTCCAGTTCTGCCACCCCTGGACCCATGCCTTTAATATTACCTGAGAAGGCATCTTTGAGTAAATCCTGTCCTGCACCATAGAGTTTCAGCTCTTTTGCCACATCTGTTACAGCCTCAAAACATTTCCAGGCAAGAGAATGAACCTCCTCATTGTCAGTACCACGATTATGGTTCATAATGAGCTCTAAATCATCACCAGTAGCAAGAACTCTGAAGTCTCTAATGACTTCAGTTTCAACACCCTGACTTAAAATCTCTTCCGCCTTTTTTATCAAACTCTCATGTACAGAAGCATGCCCTGGATATCCTCCTACATCTGCCTTTATCAAACTTACAGTTATCTTAGCCATTTTTAAATCCTCCTACTTTTTAACTCCAAAATAGATTTTTTGTCCTGCAGCATTTCTCCAGTAATAACCAAACTCATGGCTCTTTCTGAGCTCCTTATCTCTGAAAGTTGGTCCTTCCTTACATACTCTCAAACCTGTACCGTCAAGCACACAGTGTCCGCATATACCTATTCCACATTTAAAATATCTGTGGAGAGAAGCCTGAGTTGGTATTTCCTTATCTTCAGCTATATTCAAAACCTTGAACATCATAATCTCGGGGCCGCATGTGAAACACTGGTCAAATGTCTCTTTCTGCAAAAGCTCCTGAAGTACATCTGTTGTAAAGCCCTTATATCCTGCCGTTCCATCATCGGTTGAAACAAAAACCCTTACACCTGCCTTCTTCAGCCTTTCAACAAATAGAAGCTCCTTTGCTGTTATTGCACCAACTATTGCTGTTACTTCCTTCCCTTCTTTTATGGCATCTTCAGCAAGGGGAGCGAGAGGCGCCATTCCAACACCTCCGCCAACAAGGAGAAGCCTGTCACCATAAACTTTAAAGCCCCTTCCCATGGGACCCCTTATACCAATTTTACCTCCAACCTTAAGCTCACACAACCGCCTTGTAAAATCTCCAAGCTCCAGAATTGTTATACCCATGTCACCGCTGGTATAGGATACACTCATAGGCTTCTCATCAACATCTGGAAGCCATACCATGACAAACTGCCCTGGAATAGCACTCACATCAATATCAAGAATAAAAGTCTTGATTCTCTGTGTATCCTTTACCACCCTCTTTATTTTCGCTATCTCCATGGTATTCATACTAAAACCTCACAGGGCAAGACCAATTATCTCATCAATACCTGAGTATCCATTCTCTTCCATATACTCTTTAATCTCAAGGGATACTTTCTTGAAAATTGTTATTCCTCTACTTAAAAGACCTGTGCCGATTTGCACAGCATTTGCACCTGCCATGAAATATTCAATGGCATCTTCTCCTGTTGTTATGCCGCCACACCCAATCACAGGTATTGAAACCTCTCTTGAAATCTCATAAACACAGCGCACCGCTATAGGCTTTATGCAGCTTCCCGAAAGCCCTCCCATCTTATTTCCAAGTACCGGCCTTCCAGTTTCTATATCAATCTTCATTGCCCTCAGAGAACCTATAGCAGTTATTCCATCCGCTCCTGCATCCTCACATGCCTTTGCTATTGCAACAATATCACCTGCCCC
Organism: Methanobacteriota archaeon; assembly: GCA_003229935.1. GTDB lineage: Archaea > Hydrothermarchaeota > Hydrothermarchaeia > Hydrothermarchaeales > BMS3B > BMS3B. The sequence goes on from QIGD01000020.1 coordinate 16,973, forward strand.
TGCTGTGAGTTTTGCTATTACCGGAAGATTTACCTCCTTTTTAACTTCTGCCACAACTTCATGCGCAAGCTCCTCACTGTAACCATAGAAGGCACCTGCCTTGCCAACATTTGGATAAGAAAGGTTTAGCTCTATGGCATCCGCACCATAGCCTTCCATAACCCTCCCAACCTCAACATACTCCCTGAAGGAAAAACCATACACACTGGCGATTATTGGCACATTACCAGCCTTTGCCACATCAATCTCTTCTTCAAACTCAACATAGCCAGGGTTGGCCAAGCCTATAGCACTTAAATATCCATTATCTAACTCAACAAAGGTGGGATTTCTATGTCCCTCCCGTGGTGTCATGCCTATTGATTTTGTTACTATGGCACCTGCACCACCGCTTAGAGCAACACGCTTAAGAGATGCCCCACTGACTCCAAGGATACCTGAGGCTAGCATTAGAGGGTTTTTAAGTTCCATCCCGAGAAGCTCTATATCCAGCAAAATACCACCATTATTCAGAGTTTATGTAGAGACTTAAATCAACCATACGGTTGCTGAAACCCCACTCGTTATCATACCATGCAAAGACCTTACCAAAATTCCCTGTTTCACCGATTACATTTGTCAGAAGACCATCAACAATGCTCGAATTTGGGTTTCCTATAATATCAGTGCTTACTAAAGGTTCCTCTAAATATTCAAGTATTCCCTTCAGCTCGCCCATAGAAGCCTTCTTCAATGCAGAGTTTATGTCGTCTCTGCTCACCTCACTTTCAAGTTCAAATGTGAAATCTGTAATGCTGCCATCAGCCACAGGCACTCTAAGGGAAGTTCCATCAAGCTTTCCCTTAAGCTCCGGCAGCACAAGACCCGTAGCCCTTGCAGCACCCGTAGTTGAAGGTATTATATTCAAGGCCGCAGCTCTTGCACGTCTTAAATCTGTTGACTGAACATCCAGAAGACGTTGAGTTGCAGTATATGCATGACAGGTGGTCATCAAACCTTTCTTAATTCCAAAATTCTCATGAAGAACTTTTGCAACAGGAGCAAGACTATTTGTTGTGCAGGAAGCATTGGAAATTATATTATGCTTCTCTCTGTCATATTTCTTATGATTCACACCCATAACAATAGTTATATCAGGTTCATTAGCCGGTGCAGATATTATAACCTTCCCGGCCCCTGCAGTGATATGCTTCTGAGCCTTATCCCTATCCCTGAAAAAACCTGTGCACTCGAGAACAATTTCAACGCCAAGTTCTCCCCATGGGAGATTGGCTGGTTCTCTCTCTGAGAGTACCTTTATCTCGTGTCCATCAATAATAATAGTATGTTCGTCAGCCTCAACTTCAGCTTCAAAGCGGCCGTGTACAGAATCGTGCTTTAGAAGATGAGCCAATGTATTTGCATCAGTTAAGTCGTTAATTACAACAATTTCAAAGCTATCCATTACTCCTTTTTCATAAGCAGCCCTGAGGATATTCCTGCCTATCCTTCCAAAACCATTAAGCGCAATATTTACCATTAAAAGCCTCCTAACTTAGGGTTGTATTAAGATAGTGAACTACCCACTACTAAAGTCGTGGGCTTCCTGAGTCATAGGTCTATCTTGTGCGTGACCTCGAACAGGCATCAAATCGGTGTGTCCCAACCCTACTTTTTTCAATCCTCTATATAATATATTTATTGTAGCATTAACGTGTCTATCAAGAACTAACCCACAGTAAGGGCATTGATGTATTTTAATATTGAGGTTTTTCTTGACAATTTTACCACACCTACTACACTCTTGAGATGTGTTTTTAGGATTTACAAAGGTTACTACTTTACCAGCACATTCTGCCTTGTATGCAGTGAACGATTGTAACATATTACATGACACATCTGATAGTGATTTTGCTAAATGATGATTTTTCATCATATTTTTTATCTTCAAATCTTCAAATGCTATAAAATCGTATTTCTCTACCAGCTCTTTGCTAAGTTTCTGATGAAAATCCATTCTTTGCTTGTTTCTATTATGTGAACCTATCTGTTTTCGTGATAGTTTACGCTGCTCTCTAGCCAGTTTGTGTTCTGATTGTAATAAATATTTTG
>QIGD01000021.1 GCA_003229935.1 Methanobacteriota archaeon
TTCTGCATCTTTTACAACGCCTCCTAATCAACCAATTCCTCTTATTCCTCACGGAACAAGCCCACGACTTTAGTCGTGGGTGATTGACAATACTCTCTCCATTAAACTTGCTGCCATTATCGGGAAGATTATTGTGGCATCACCTATAACTGTAGCAACTCTGGCTTTTTCTTTAGCCTTTCCCCAGCTTATACCTTCCTCAAGTTTGGCACCACTCAGACTGCCGCCCTCCTCTCTATCAAGAGTTATCTGAACTGCATAGTCAAAACCCTCTCTAAGAAGATTTGCCCCCATTATATAGTGCTTCGGAATTCCTCCTCCAAGAAAAATGGCACCCACCTTACTGGAGGATAACACAAGAGTTGAAAGTTCTTTCATATCTTTTATCACATTCAGAGAGATTCTATTTGTCTGGGAGAAGAAAAATAGCTGAAGACCAAGCATGGAATCTGATATACCAGGAGAGAAGATAGGAACATTATTTTCATAGGCTGCCCTGATGAAAGAATCTCTATCCTCAAGATGCTCACCAATCTCTGTTATCAATTCTCTCGGCGATAGATTCTCAATATCCTCTTCAGGTATTGTTCTAAGGAAATCCTGAATGAAATCCTCAAAGGAAACAAAGTCTTCAACCTTTGCATAAACATTGCCAATTCTACCGTAACCCTTTTTATGAAGCTCTATATCATCTACTCTGAAGTCTCCTACTATGTGGTGACCTCCAAGAGCCTCTATAATATCATGCACGAGATTTGCTCCAGAAGTGACAATGCCTGAGATGACACCCTCTCTTATAAGTTCGGATATAATCTTCCTCAAACCTGATGCACACATTGGTCCGGCTAAACCTAAGAGTACTGTAGCATCGTCTCTTACCATCTCCTCAAAGATTGAACATGCCTCGGCAAGCTTGCCTGCACCGAGCACTCCCGCCTTTCCATACTCGCCTATCAGAGAATCTACTGTCATGGCAGGCTTAATTTCAATCTGTCCAACTCTCCTCATGACATCTTCCTCTTCCTGCTTTCATCTAGCTTTTTTTTCAATATTAAAATATCCCTATCAATAGCTTCAATTTCCCTGTCCAGATTTCCCTTGTCGTCGGTGAACTGCTCTTCATCAATTTCATTTGAAACAAGCTTCTTTTTTAGATTCTCTATACCTAATTCATATTGACTTCTCAACTTTGAAAGTTTTCTTATTTCAGAAGCTAGACCCGCTCTTTCTCTGGTAGTTTCAACTTTCCTGTCAAAGCCTGAGAATTTCTTCTTCTTCAGGTCGGATATAACTCTGAAATCCCTCATTCTACTTGTTTTCCCCACATTAGCAGGCATAGATTTAGATATTAAGTATACAGCAACTATAATTCCAAAGAGAACTGAGAAAATTATTATATACGGAGCTGCCGAACTTTTACCCCCTGGACTGGAGGTTGTTCTGAGCGGAGTAACAGTAGCGTTCAGCTCATACTTTTTTTCTCTGGAAGACATATTTGAAACCTTAAGAATTTCTCTCTCAAGAGCCCGCTGAACCGAAATAGATACGTTTCTACTCACATCTCTAGACTTTATTGAGGTATCATCAAGCAGGGAGAGAGCTTTTCTGGCATGTAGATAAGCAGGATAATAATATCCTGAAGACATTAAATTTTCTGCCAAATTTATCTCTCCGAAGTAGCTGTAGAGTTCTCCTCCAGCTTCTCTGTAAAGTAATACCTGGTTGCTGACATTTAAATTATATGTCTGAGCATTTTCAAGAGATGAATTGGCATCTTTAAAGGCAAAAAGAACTTCACTCTGTCTGGCCTTTGTAATAGTGATAGTTTCATCGGCAAGTTTTCTGTAGTTCGCATATGTGATATTAACCGGTATGCCATCTGTGATAGTGGAAAAATTAAATCTGATATTTGCATTGTATTCAATAGCCTTGCTGTTCCCTATTGTGAAGACACGGGCTGGAGGTGATATACTTCCAAAATCATAGTTTGGGGGAATAACAAACTTTACATTCACACTGTAAGTTACCCAGGGCAAATATTTTTTGAAGGCAAGGCCTGAATACGATTTCACCCCATTTTGTTCAAAAATTGAATTCAGTCTTGTGTAGTTTATCTCAACATCTATATGATTAACAGGCACCTGGGACATATCAAAAATTATGTAATTAATTGTATACCTCACACTTTTTGGAGCTTTAATTGTAATATTAGAGGAATCCTCAGGCAGAGGGTAGTAAAGAGGGTTTTTTACTGAAAATGGCATAAGGACAAGCTGGATATTCTCCTCAACTTTAGCAGCATTATTGAGAAAATAGGTTAAGTTGTGCTGCTCCGAATAAATCTCTTGGGCATGAATTCCTGGGAGTAATATAATTAGGAGAATTAAAGCAATACCTCGCATAATGCTTATTCTCTTCAGGTATATAAAGAGGTTTCGATATACTTTAGGCCATTAAACAACATCACTCTTTTCAAAGGAGTATGCTCCCAGTAAAACCATTACTAAAGAGGATCCAGCTAAAATTACAAAATCTAAGATAATTGGAAATGAGGAAACTCCAACCAATATGCCTCTCAAACCATCCACACCATAAGTTAATGGGTCAAGATACGAGATATACCTTATCCAGAGGGGTAAATTTTGCAATGGAAATAATGCTCCTGATAAAAAGAAAAGCGGAAACATTACAAAGTTAATTATCATGCTAAATCCCTGAGTATCCTTCATATTTGATGCGAATATGAATCCGAGCCCAATAAAAGTTGCAGAAATCAGCACCATGAAAACAACAGATAATAAGAATGACATAACTCCTGGAATTTTAAATCCTATTATAAGTGAGATAAGAAGGATTAATATACCCTGAATTGTTGCAGTTGTTGTACCTCCTGCTATCCTGCCAAGTACAATGGATATTCTACTCACGGGAGCAACCATAATCTCTTTTAAAAAACCAAACTCTCTATCCCACAAAACAGATATTCCAGCAAACATTGAAGTAAAGAGCATACTCATGCCAATAATCCCTGGAACAAGAAAAGTTATATAATTGACATTTTTTTGCATACCTGGAATAGCCATATTATTGAATCCGAAACCTAAGAACGCAAGGAATAATAATGGTAGAGTCAATGTACCCACAATTCTAGATTTAGCTCTTAGAAATCTTTTCATTTCTCTCAGCCATAGCACATATATTGCTATTCCATCAATCATTTTTTCACCCTTCTCCTCATAATCTCTCTGTTCCGCTCTCTCTGGTTGCCATCCTGTTCTCTGATGGTTTTCCCTGTGAAATAGAGGAATACATCCTCAAGACTCGGTTTATGTAAATTGACAGAATCAATATCTACTCCTATTCTTTGAGCTATGCTGACTAATTCAGGTATTCTTTTTTCTCCTCTCTCCATGGTTAAATTTAAATTATTATTGTGCTTTTTCATTGATTCTATCCATTTCAAATCTTTCAGATGGTTCATCAGTGAATCAATATCATTCTTAATTTCAAGAGATACAATATCCCCACCAAGCACATCTTTTAGTTTATCCGAAGTATCCATTGCAACAATTTTTCCATTGTCAATTATTGCCACCCTGTCGCAAAGATAATCTGCCTCGTCCATATAATGTGTTGTTAAAATAATTGTAACATTACCTTCCCTGTTCAATTTCTTTATATAGTCCCAGATATGTCTTCTTGTCTGAGTATCAAGGCCAAGTGTAGGTTCATCCAGAAACAGAACCTTCGGCTTATGAATAAAACCTCTTGCCAGTTCCAGCCTTCTTTTCATGCCTCCTGAATAATTTTCAACTATAACATCTGCTTTTTCTGTCAGTTCGACGAGTTCAAGAACTTCTTTTATTCTTTTTTCCCTTTCGTCTTTATCCATTTTATACATCATGGCATGAAATTCCAGATTTTCCTTTCCTGTTAGATTAATATCAAGAGACGGTTCCTGAAAAACAACGCCAATGTGTCTCCTGACTTCATCTTTATTATTAGAAATATCATATCCAGCCACCTCTACATAACCCGAGGTAGGCTTTAGCAGTGTGGTAAGCATGTTTATTGTGGTTGTTTTACCTGCACCATTAGGACCAAGAATACCAAAAAGTTCTACATCATTAACATTAAATGAAATACTATTAACAGCTCTTACACCATTAAATTCCTTGGTAAGGTTTTCAACTTTTATTGTGAACATTTCACTCAATCTTCTTCAGATCGGATAAACATCTTTTGAGTATTTTCATGACGTTACCCTGATTCTTCAATGACAGTTCAAAAGCTGCGTCTTTTATTTCAAAAATTGTGCTGGTAATATCAACCTTTTCTTCTCCAAAGACATCTATAAACAAATTCCTAAAATGTATGTATTTTTCTCTCCACTCTCTTCTATGATTCTTCGTGTTATTCAATAATTCAATACCCATATCTGTAAGTTCAAAAATATTCTTTGAACGTATATCAACCTTATGCACTTTAATTAATCCTTCTCTTTCTAATTTATTTAGAATTGGATATAACGTCCCCTTACTTGGTATCCATTCCCCTTCAGTCTTCTCTTCCATTTCCTTGAGTATATCATACCCTGATTTAGGTTTTTTCTTTAAAGAGTAGAGTACATAAAATGTAAGAATCCCTCTATCCTTTCCATTTTTTGATGACATTTTCCATAGACCTATCATATTAATAAAATAAATTGCTATAAAAGTATATAAATGTTTCGAGTTCGAACTGTTCGAAATCGCAATATAAATTCTATAAAAAAACTTCCATTATAGATATTATGCAAAAGTTTGAGAAGCCATTAAAACAGACAGGAGTTTATAGAAAAATCGTCTTCACTCATATCTCAACGCTTCTACTGGTTGTAGAGATGCTGCTCTCCTAGCTGGGAAAATACCTGAAATGACTCCCACCACCACCGAGAACAATAGGGCACCTAAGATAAGTTCTGGAGTAATAATAGCACCTGAAGTGGCTCTATGTGTAAAGCTAACCCCAAAATCAGTCATCATGCTCGATAGAATAACACCCACAAGTACACCGAAAATCCCTCCAATTAAACCTACCAATCCAGATTCCACAATGAACATAAGCATAACGGTTATGTTTGTAGCGCCTAAAGCCTTTAATATACCTATCTGTCTGGTTCTTTCAATTACTGACATATACATGGTATTGGCAACACCAACAGCACCTACAATTAAAGCAATAGCAGCAATACCCGTAAGTGAAATTATTAATGTTTCCATCATCGTAGAAAATCTGCTCATCATTGCCACGGGATTTATAACTGTAAAGTCCTGCTTCTCTTTGCTAATGCCCCTGTGTAATAGCAGGGTACTTGTTATTGTGTCTCCCAGAAGGGAAAGGTTCTCACCAGGGGCAGCCTTTATTAAAATAGATGAGTATTCATCCTGTCCAACATTCCTAAATATTTGTCGTGCGGCATCAATGGGAATAAATATTTTAGAATCTAATGAACCAAAGGAACCACTGGTGGATGGAAGGAGGATACCTACAACTGTAAAAGACCTGTTGTTTATAAAAATCTGCCGATTGGTTCTGAGGGGTTGAGAATAAACCTCACTGGCAACATTCGAACCTACAACCGCTGAATAAGTATCTCCCTGTCTAAGTAACCGGCCAGAATTAATGTTGACGCTACTGAAATCTTGCCAGACCAGGGGGTCAACTCCTTCTACTGAAATTTCTGCTATTCCATTTAGATAGTCCACATCTGCCCTCTGGTCAACAACCCCCATGACATAAGCTGCCCCCGGAACAGACCGAAGGCTATTTTCGTCTTTGGTGGTCAGAATGCTAGTGCTTCCAGCTATGGTATTTCGGAATAGATTAAATTGCTTTCCCTTTATATGACCGGGAATCACCGTTATCTCATTGGCACCGAAAGACTTAATCTGAGCACCAACACTGGCCTCCACGCCTGCCCCAAGACTCACGATAGATACTACGGCAGCAATGCCTATCACAATCCCTATAATTGTTAGCCAGCTCCTTAAACCCCTATTAACAAGGTTACCTGCTGAAAACCATAAGATGTCCTGTACCCTCATCGGCTTGCCTCTCTCTTCTTTTTATAGCCATAGATTACACCCAATAGGAGTAAAATACCTATAACAGCAGCATATAAAGTATTATTTGATTTATGCCCTTTTAAAGGAGCACCTATCATTTGTCCTCTCACAGTTTGAGATGTATGTTCCACTGACACTTCTTTTATAACACTATGCCTTTCACCCATGGTATCAGTATATGATATCTGGACACTGATAAGACCTTGGTGAGCCTGGAATTTCGGTATAACTCTTGAGTTTTCCATTCTAAATCCATTGTCAGAAGTTTGTTGCAGTGAATTATTTCGTTCTGAGACTTCTGGTATCATGATATTAGCTATTGAATAATCCCCTGCGTCTATATTTCCTATAAATGCCTCATTATGGCCAATTTTAACAGAAACAGAATCGGCTGGATTTATTCCAATATTTGCCACCGTGATTGCTAGAGATTCTGGACTGGTCATCTGGGTGCTTACACCAAAGTTTGTTGTTCCACCTATAATTATACCCACCACATCCTTAGTTGTTTCCTCCTCACCATTCAAATAATAGCTCACTGTAAAAGTTATAGGATATACATCTGGTGCGATATTCATCTTGGCTATCACTGGCATTGATATATTAACCTTTTTCTGAGGGGATAATAATGGGATTGTTACCTGACTATCTCTTTGAAGGGGAAGAAGAACATCCTCTGGTGTATTCCATGTTAATTTGATATTTCTAAGTCGTGCATTTCCTTTATTTTTTAGAGTGAACACAAGGTCAGTTTTTTGTCCTGGAACATATAAAGCAGGAGAAACGGAACTAATTATAAGATTGGAAAAACCTGAGACTTTTATAATTGCATTGTAGACATAGACCATATTCTCCTCCCCAGCAGTCCCAGCAGTAAGTTGAGTGACCTTAAAACGGGCAAGATAAGTTCCAACAGGTGTATCTTCAGGAACTGATAAACGGTAAACGGATTGGATTTGACCCGATTGTTTCAAAGTGCTCACATACCGGGGGTTCCCAATACCCTGTATTTTTATGGGTGAGTCCACTCCCTCCAATGTTACATATAGGTTATTGATATCTTGAGTTCCGATGTTTTTGATGGTAAGAATAAGATAGTATTCTCCACCAGGTAATAACACATGACTTGAAAGAGTTGATGAAACGCTAAGACCAGGAGATGCAGCCACTCCTGATATTGGTATAATAATGCTCAATAGAATTATTAATGAAACAATAAATCTCATTTTCCTTCCTCCACTTGGCCATCTTTAATTTTAATCATCCTGCCTCCCTTTTTGATGACGACATTCGCGACATCCATATCATGAGTTGCTATTATAATGGTATAACCTTTATCATGGAGACTTGTAAAAACGTCCATTACCTGTTGAGTCTGTTTTGAATCTATATTTCCAGTAGGCTCGTCAGCAAGGATAATAGCGGGGTCATTGGCCAGCGCCCTAGCAATTGCGACTCTCTGCTGTTGACCACCAGAAATCTCTGAGGGAAAATGAGCCATAAGATTTTCAAGCCCTCCTATATCTAAAAGAATTTTTTCCGCCCTCTTTATACGAATAGATGGGGCTATGCCCTGAATAAGCATCGGTAATTCAACGTTTTCGCGAACATTCAAAGTTGGATAAAGATAGGAAGCCTGGAAAACAAACCCAATTTTCTTCCCTCGTAGTTTTGCTAGTTTGGAGTCGTTCAATTTCGAAGTATTTAACCCATCTATGTATACATAACCTGAACTCGGCTGGTCCAAGCAACCCATAATTTGCATTAGTGTGGATTTTCCACCTCCTGAAGGGCCTATAACTGAAATAAACTCTCCTTCGTCAAGGGCGAGATTCACATCTTTAAGGGCAATAACCTTTTCTTTACCCATTTGATAGACCTTAGAAACATTCTCCAATTCAATAACAGAAGACATTCTTATCACTCCAGTCGGCCTTGAAACAACACATAAAATAATGTTATAAAAGTATATAAATGTTTCGAGTTCGAACTGTTCGAAAGCGGGTTGTGTAAAAAAACTTCAATTAAAATTTATTTGTCTTATACAATTTTAAAAGAGGTGAAATAGGGGTAATTCCTACCTTCTCTAAAGAGAGATAGTTTCATTGCCCAAATGTATGTGAAACTGGCATACCGGAGAATATCTTTTCCAATATATTAAACTATATGACTAAAGAAGATAGTAGCCAGGGAGAAATAGACAATAAGGCTATTGTTGTCATGAAAGGGCCGCTAGCCAGTGGCGGGTCAATTCCCAGCCTTTCAAGAATTGCAGGGATTAAGACACCCATACTGCTTGCCAGAGTCATCGCACAGAGCATGGCAAAACCTACAATAAGGCCAATTCCAGGTCGACCTACAAGCAAATAAGAGAAAATAGCAGTTATACTACCTGCTATCACACCCATTGTAAAGCCTATCTTTATTTCCCTCAGCATATAACTCATCTTTCCCCCTATATCTTTTATGGCGATAGCTCTCACGAAAGTTGTAGAAGTCTGAAGACCGACATTACCTCCCATAGTCATAATAACCGGAACAAAAAGAGAAAATGCAATAACAGACCCGAGAATATTTTCAAAATGCTTTAGAATTGTTGAAGTCACAAGTCCATCCCCAACGAGAGCAACAAATAGCCAGGGTAGTCTTGCCTTTACAACCTCCCTCACAGGTGCATCCACCAGCCAGTCAATCTTAGCACCGATACCTGCCAGCTGCCCTATATCCTCCACTATTTCCTCTTCAATTATGCCTACAACATCATCCACAGTTACAATACCGGTTAACTTGCCTTCCTTATTCACCACAGGTACAGCAACCAGATCATAATCACCTACAATCTTTGCAACTTCTTTCTGGTCCATATGAAGAGTAACTTTAATTACATTGCTTTCCATTACCTCTTCGAGTTTTTTGTCCTCAAGAGCAAGCATGAGGTCACGGAGAGATAAAACTCCAACAAGCTTTCCATTTCTATCAACAACATATAGATAATATATTGTCTCGAAATCCTTGGCATTTTCCCTTATATATTTTTCAGCCTCTCTGACAACTATATCATTGGGAAGGGCAAGAACCTTTGTTGTCATCAGCCCTCCCGCAGTATCTGGAGGATAGGGAAGTAGAAGCTTTATATCTTTCTGAAGTTCCTCTGGAAGACATTTTATTATATTATTTCTCTTTTCTGGAATAAGAAGAGTTAAAACATCCACAGCCTCATCAGGCTGTATATTTTTAAGAAGTTCTGCAGCGGATTCTGGTGCGAGAAACTCAAGCAGCTCTACCTGAACCTCCTCTTTTAGCTCTGGAAAGAATTCAGCAACTACTCTTGGTTCGAGCATTGTCAGGACTTCTCTTCTATGACCTTCCTCCAGATTATGAAAAAAATCAGCCAGATCAAATGGATGGAATTCTCTGACTTCCTTCTGGAATTCTTTCCATCTCTTTTCCTCCAAAAGTTTTATTAGCCTCTCAGCAACTTCACTTCTCAGGGCGATACAGACCACTCCTATTAATATTAACTACTCCTTAAAAGAAGTAATAATAGTACTATATGTTTCACTAGCTAAAAAATAATACTTAAGAAAACTATTGTAGCAACCGGAATGCTTAGATTGTCATCCACCGGAATAGGCAGGCTCTCAATCAGCATGCCAATAAATGACGCTGAAACGGATATTATAACAGCATATAGTGGTGAAACTGCAAAAATAAACACCTGTGCTAGAAATATGCCTATGAAGGCAAAAGAAAAGCCTGCAACAGCACCCTCAATACTTTTATTTTTATTATATGGTATCTTATTTTTACCAAACCTTACACCCACAAGGGTTGATGCAGAATCCCCCATAGCAAGAACCAGTACAGCACTGGCAAACATGAAGTAGGGCTTATTAAAAACTAACATAAGAATATAGGCAATAAGTACACCAGTATAGAATCTTAAAGTGCCCCTGCCTGGTGTAACTTTTGAACGTTTTCTTTCAGCCATGTCGATAAGCTGGGAGAATAATGGCAATTTGACTCCCTTTGAATATAGGGAAGCTAAAGAATAGCCAATAATAAGCATAATAGCCAAAAGGAAAATAGGCGCCAGATTACCAAAATAAATTTCTATTATCAGCAGATAAAACGGTGTAGCCAAACCTGACATATGTATAAACTGTCTTTTTGTTTCTAAATCCAAAATTGTCACCTCATAGTGGGGGTTTTATTAAATTAATTAGAATTACCAAGCCAATAAATATTGATATTGCCGATGAAAATCTCTCTGCTCTGGCAGCTTTCATAAATCTGTTTAGTGTGATTCTAAGTATATGATGCCCGTCGGTAGCTGCAACACCAAAATGTATTGGAAGTAAGTTTACAAGACCCACAATAATATTAAGAAAGAAAACCCACCTGAACAGACTGATTAAGTCAAGAGGAAGGAAATGAACAATGTGGAAAATTCCTTTTTTAATTGGCAGAAAGGTTTCAATACCTATAAATCCTCTCTTGGGGTTATCCTTTCTCGCTGCCAGCGTTAGTGCAAAGCTCCCCCGTTCTGTGGTTATTTTGATTTTCTTTCCCGGCTTAAGCTGTTTTACAGTATCATAAAAGCTCTTAAAATTTTTTATAGGTGTTCCTCTTATATCCATTATCATATCACCTCTCTCAAGAACACCATAAGCGGGAGAACCCTTAACAACATTTACTACTTGTACACCTTCGCTTTGAAAAAAAACATGCATGGCTAAAGGTGTTAAAGCAAAAAGCACAATAACAGCAAGAAGCAGATTGGCAAAAGACCCTGCAGAATAAACGCGCAGCTGTGAAAGCCAGGGCTTCTTATTGAAGACCTCTTCCTCAGGCTCCACAAAAGCACCCAGAGGAATAATAAAGGCAAAAAATACACCCAGACTCTTAATAGGAATATTCTCAGCCCGGGATAAAATACCATGTGAAAATTCATGAACAACAATTATAGTTACAAATGCAAAAAGACCGTACCATAATGGTATTGTATAACCAGGTATAAGCAACTGTGTTTTCATTGCAGGTATGCTTTTAAAATAGGTAAGATATATGGCATTAAGAAGACTGAATAGCATGAAAAACATGCCCAGAATTCCAACTATTACCATAAAGGTTCCTGTAATCTTCCAGAACCTCTTATACTTACCAATCTTCTCGATAAATCCTTTTCCCTTTTCAGTCCTTATGATGAGAAATATTGCATGCTTTTCAGCATTGATTTTACTTCTTTTCAATGCCTGAAGAAGAGAAAACCAGAGGAGCAGAATGGCGAATAAAACAATCTCATTTTTCGAAAGTCCTCCTTTCACAACCGCATAAGTGGTAGCTATAATAGAAACAATAATAAACCACTGCCAGTATTCCAGCTTTAATCTATTCATAATGTTTGGGCAAGAATACCACTTATTTCAATTTGTGAAGGAATTGCCCTTTTCACCTCTTTTAAAATTGTATAAGACAAATAAATTTTAATCCGATTTAAACCAGCAGGTATTGCAACCTGCTCATTGTTCCTAGAATTATCAGGTATCAATTGGTTTTGCATGTTTATGATAGAAACTCTCAAGTCCTGACCACTCTTGCCAGAGTGTAAGTCCTCTTCGGAGTTGTTATTGGTCAGTAGTAGCACACTGAGGAGGGTTTTCTCTATGTTTAATGCCTCACTTACAGAGCAGGGGACTTGAGGAATATCCCCTGATGTGTTCTTTAACTCTACCAATAACTGCCACATTCTTTAATGCCTCCTAATCAACCAATGGCTCTTATCCTTTACGTAACAAGCCCCTCTTGCTTTAGCAGTGGGGTGATTGACCTGACCTACCTTTACAAATTTTCAAAAGAAGCTTTATTTACCATGTGTATTAATTTCTAATTATGGTAGTCATGGTTTACATAACAGCAGGTGATGTAGAAGAAGCAAAAAAAATAGCCAGGGTTGTTATCAGAAAACGGCTTGCTGCCTGTGCAAATATAATTGGTGGCATTACTTCTATCTATAGGTGGAAGGGTAGAGTGGAAGAAGAGAGCGAAGCTATTTTACTTCTAAAGACTTCTAAAGCAATGGTTAATGCTTTGATAGATGAAGTTAAAGAGCTGCACAGTTATGAGGTGCCTGATATTACAGTAATTCCCGTTAAGGGTGGGCTGGAGGAGTATCTGATGTGGATAAAAGAGGAGACAAGGAGCTTATAAAATGGAAGATGTTTTATTCTGGGCAGATAGCAAAGCAAGAAAAATAACTGAAAGGGAGAAGTTCCATTATATTGATAAAGATATTCCTGAGTTTGATAAGCTTACTATAAAAACAAGTGCAAGCATTTCAGGAGTTCTTCATATAGGACGGCTCAGCGATACCATCAGAGCTGACTCGGTCTGCATAGCTCTTCAGGAGGCAGGCTATGATGTAGAACTTATATGGGTGGCAGAGGATATGGACCCTCTGAGGAAAATCCCTGAAGGTGTGCCCCAGAAGTTTGAGGAATACATAGGCATGCCTGTAACCTCCATACCTGACCCATGGGGATGTCACAGTAGTTATGCAGAGCATCATGTCAGCCCCTACTTTGAGGTTATTCAGGAATTTGTGAGAACAGATATTAAGGGGTATTCAATGCGCGAGGAATACACCAGCGGAAACTTCACACATTATATAAAAGAAATTCTCGAGAATCAAAACCAGGCGATAGAGATACTGAACAGATACAGGCAGAAACCCATTCCTCAAGGTTATAGCCCTTTTGTTCCTATATGCGAGAACTGTGGCAAGATTATTACCACAAGGGTTGATAAGTACGAGGAGGGAAAGGTGTATTATAGCTGTCAGGACTATAAATTTGAGAAGTACACTGCAAAAGGCTGTGGCCACATAGGTATAGCTGACCCCCTTAAAGACATGGGAAAGCTTATGTGGAAGAGTGAGTGGGCTGCACAGTGGGCTCGCTGGAGGGTAGTGAGTGAAGGTGCTGGCAAAGAATATATTGTGCCCATGAGTGCATGGTGGGTCAATAGTGAGATAGCTGAGAAAATCCTTGGCTTTCCTATGCCTGTACCAATTTTCTATGAGCATTTGATGATTAATGGAGAGAAGATGAGTGCATCTCTGGGCAATGTTGTTTACCCGAAGGACTGGCTTGAGGTAGCCCCTGCCCAGCTTCTTCGTTTCTTCTACAATAAAAAGCTAATGAAAACAAGAAGCTTCTCCTGGCAGGAACTTCCCAGATTATATGATGATTATGATAATCATGCCAGAGTCTACTTTGACCTTGAAAAGGTGGGTAGTGAAAAAGAATTGAAGCACATGAGAAGGCTTTATGAAATTTCTCAGCTTGATACAGCGGAAAAGCCAAATCCTCTACCTTTTTCCCATGCTGCAATGGTAGCCTCAGTATATAAAGAAAAAGATGATATAATATCTAGTTTGGAAAAATCTGGACATTATAGAGAGGAGATGGAAGAATATATTTTGAGGAGAGTGGAATATGCCAGAGTATGGTTTGAGAAATATGCCCCTGAGATAAAATCTTTCCTTATTGATGACCTGAATGAAGTCAGAGAAAAGCTATCTGAAGAGCAGATAAGATTTCTTGGAAAACTTGGCAAGGTCGTATCGAGTTCAGATATGTCAGGCGAGGAGCTTCAGCAGAAGATTTATGAAATTGCACAGGAACTCGAAGTTCCTCTGAAGGCAGCATTTCAGAGTATCTATCTTGTCACTCTTGGTAAAGCCTATGGGCCAAAGGCAGGGATGTTTCTTGCCTCTCTGCCAAGAAAATGGGTTATCAAAAGGCTTGAAGAGGCAGCTTCATAGATTTATAAGCTCAGCCTCTAACCTATCATTATCATTTATATCAACAACAGCATAGCCCATGTGCATTGGACCTGGATTTATAATAAGCTTTCCCTGCCATTTCTCAATACCCTTTGCTTCATGGACATGACCACATATTACCAACTCTATATTAGCATCTCTTATAAAATTTCTGAGAGCTTTACTCCCAGCCCTTGTTCCTGAACCTGTTCCGTCAAGAATCCCATAGGGAGGAGTGTGACTAATAAGAATTTTCTTCTCTGTATTGCCAAGAGAATTATATGCCTTCTCAACAATCCCAAACAGCTTCTCCTCAGAGTATTCCTGGGGTGTGGCAAAGGGTGTTATGTTAGACCCTCCAATGCCAAAGAAACCTGTGCCATTGATAACTGCACTTCTGCCATGAAGCCAGACTTTGAGTTCTTTCAATGCATCATTAACAGATGATAAGTCACAGTTTCCATGAACCGCCAGAATTTTAGAGTTATGTTTCATAAACTCCCTTATAATTTTCATTGTTTCACCTCTATCTCCAAAATTAGTTATGTCACCTGCAAGAATTACAATATCAGCTTCTCTAAGCTCAGACTCAATCTTTTTAATATTTTTGTATCTTCCATGTATGTCAGAGATGCAGAGCAATCGCATAATCTAACTTTATTTTTAAGAAGTATATATTTTTCTGCAATTTCGCAAGGTTTATTGCCTCATTTTGTTCTCTTATAGACGAATACTTAGGATAGATATTTTCATACTGGTTTGATTATATCCCAGAGAGATATTTTTGAAAGGTTAAAGAATTTCAAAGGTTATCCTTCCACCTCTTAACATGGCCATAATACATGCAAGAAAGCCCTTCACAAAAGAAGAGTCCCTTGGTGCTCTTGAACACTATGTGAGAGAGTGGTTTGAGAAAAGCTTTAATGATTTGACACCTCCCCAGCTATTCTCATTCAAACTAATCTCCAGAAAAAGAAATGTAATAATAGCTGCTCCTACCGGCTCAGGAAAAACTCTTGCAGGCTTCATGACAATTCTCAGCGAACTCTTCAAAATTGGCGAGAAAGGTAAGCTCAAGCAGAAAGTTTACTGCATTTATATCTCACCACTGAAAGCTCTTGATAACGATGTGAAGAAAAACCTTCTCGTTCCTCTGAAGGAAATAAGAGAAATAGCAAAAGAGAAGGGAATTGAACTTCCCGAAGTAGACGTGGGGCTGAGAACTGGCGATGTGTCATCCGCTGATAAGTCAAAGCAGCTGAGAAAACCGCCTCATATTCTGATAACCACACCAGAAAGCCTGGCTATTATGCTGAATGCCCCGAAATTTGTTGAGCATCTCAGAGAGATACGCTGGATTATAGTTGATGAAATTCACGAACTTGCCAGCAATAAAAGAGGAACACATCTCAGCCTCAGTATAGAGAGACTTCAGGAATTTGTGGGAAGAGAGTTTGTAAGAATAGGGCTCGGAGCAACCCTTCACCCATTAAAAGAAGCTGCAAAGTACCTTGTCGGTTATTCTAGCACGAAAAAGCTGAGAAACTGCACAATAATAGACGTAAGCTGGTCAAAGAAGTTCGACCTGAAAGTCGTCTCGCCAGTCAGCGATGTGATAAATACACCAGCCCCAGTCCTGAATGAAAAACTCTATGAATTTCTCGACAGATATATATCAGAACACGAGGTTACACTCATTTTCACAAACACAAGGTCAGGGACTGAGAAGATTGTATATGGGCTAAAGGAAAAATGGCCAGAGAAATACAATGACAGCAATATTGCTGCTCATCATGGTTCTCTTGGCAAAGACACCCGCCTTGATGTGGAGGATAGACTTAAGAGAGGCGAGCTTAAAGCTGTTGTGAGTTCCACATCTCTAGAACTGGGAATAGATATTGGTTCTGTTGACCTTGTGGTGCAGATAGGCTCACCAAAAAGTACTACAAGAGCAGTACAGAGAATTGGTAGAGCAGGACACAGAGTACACAGAACTGCCAAAGGCAGAATAATCTCTCTTGACAGGAATGATCTGGTTGAAACTACTGTTATGCTGAAAAACGCTATGGAAAAGAAGCTGGACAAAATTCAAATCCCGAAAAATGCCTTGGACATTCTTGCCCAACATATTGTCGGAATGTCTCTAACCAGAAAGTGGGATGTAGAAGAGGCATTTGAAGTTATTAAGAGGAGCTATCCCTACAATGATTTAAACCCTGAGACATTCAAAAAGCTTCTTCATTATCTTGCCGGAGACTATGCAGAGTTACAGGACAGAAAAGTTTATGGCAAGATATGGTATGAACCCGATGAAGGCACATTCGGAAGACGCGGTAAATACACAAGGATAATCTACTACCTCAACCTCGGGGCTATACCTGACGAAGTTAAGGTTGGTGTTTATCTTCTGCCCGATAAGCGATATCTGGGCGGTATAGAGGAAGAGTTTCTTGAAAAGCTGAAAAAACAGGATATTTTCGTTCTGGGAGGAAAACCATATAAATTCAGATATTCAAAAGGAATGCGCTGCTATGTCGAGAGTGTACCTCCCTCCACATCCCCAACCATACCTGCATGGTTTTCAGAGATGCTTCCTCTCAGCTTTGACCTTGCTATGGAAATCCAGAGATTCAGGAGTAAGCTGGCAATAAAGCTTAAAAAAAGCTCTAAAGAAGATGCAGAGAAATGGCTACTTGAAAATTATCCTGTAAGCCATAATGCAGCCAGAGCTATTCTGGATTACCTCTGGCTTCAGAGCAGATACTCTTTAATCCCGAGCACTAAAGACTTTCTTGTTGAGGATACCTATGACGAAGGAAGACATTATCTTGTGTTTCACAGCCTTTTTGGAAGAAGGGTTAATGATGTTCTCTCAAGAGCTTTTGCAAGTATAATATCAAAGAAAATAAAGCATAGTGTTGCCATAGTAGTAAGTGATAATGGATTTGCTCTTCAGCTACCTTCAGATAATGGGGTGAATCTTGAAGATGTATTTGAAGAGCTTCTTAAAAGCGATTTGAAAGAGCTTATAATGAAAACCATGGAGAATACTGAACTTCTGAGGAGAAGGTTCAGACACTGTGCAGCAAGAAGCTTTCTCGTACTCAGAAATTACAGGGGTTACAAGATAAGTGTGGCAAAACAGCAGATAAGCTCACAGACTCTTCTGAAAGTTTTGAAAGAGATAGATGAAGATTTTCCTGTGATTCAGGAGACATACAGGGAAATTCTTCAGGATGTGCTTGACATTCACAGGGCAGAGAAGGTTATCGGATGGCTCAGGGAAGGCAAGCTCATACTAAAAAAGACAGAAACACCAGTACCCAGCCCCTTCTCCCACAACCTCATACTTCTCGGAGAAGCTGATATTATTCAGACAGAAGACAGAAAATCAAGACTTCTTGAGCTTCACAGACTTGTGATGGAGAAAATTAAAAATAACGAGGTATGAAATGAGGCTCAACAGTGATATTGTGATTATTTCACCTCACAGAGCGGTTTATATTGAGAGTATAGATGCTATAGTTATTGCCGACCTGCATCTGGGCTTTGAAGGTATAGCTACAGAGCATGGAATTTTTATTCCGAAAATTCAGTTTAAGAAGGAAATGGAAGAACTTAAAGAAATTCTCAAAAAGGTAAAAGCTGAAAAGATTATAATAAACGGTGATGTGAAACATGAGTTCAGCGAGACAGGTCATCACGAGTTTAGAGAGGTTAGTAGGCTCTACACCTTTTTAAAGGAGAATTTTGAAAGAGTTATCCAGATTAAAGGGAATCATGACAACTTCATTATATATGTCTGTAGAAAGTATGGAGTTGAACTTTACGACACTCTCCAGCTTGGAGACTATTTCTTTTTGCATGGCCATGAGAATTTAAAATTAAACAATATAACGACTTCAAATATTATTACCGGGCATGAACATCCTGCCATATCTCTCTATGACGAGGTAGGCGGTAAGGAGAAGGTGGACTGCTTTCTATATGGCAGAATAGACAGCAAGAAATTCCTTATGCTCCCTGCCTTCTCCTATTTCGCACAGGGAAGTGAGGTAAACATTATCCCTAAAAATGAGTTTCTCTCCCCTCTTCTGAAGAGGGCTGACTTCAGGGAGATAAAAGTAATAGGAGTAAGCAGAGAAACCGGAGTTCTTGATTTCGGCACTCTTGATAAACTAAGGAAAATCAGCTGACCATGCCTAAATTTCCACAATCACCTGCCCTTATTTTTATAAACATAAATTGGTGCTCCCCATTCAGGAACAATCCTATCAATCAAACCCTCTTCCGCCATCTCAATAAGAATATCCCTCAGATTACATCCTGTGAGAACTCCATACTCCTCTCTCCCACTGAGTTTTCTCTCTTCAATATACTCCTGAATCTTTGCTAATTTTGCTTCTTCAAGGTCCCTGAGAATCTCAATAAGAAGTTTTTTCTTATTTTCCATTTTTCTCAGCCTCTATAATTTTCTCAATACCTTCAGCCAGAATCTCAATCTCCTCTCTGGTATTGTAAATATAAAAGCTTGCTCTTGCCACACCGCTTGCTCCTATACCCATATGGTTAAACCACGAGTGAATGCAGAGGTCTCCAGCCCTCAGCATAATATTGTAGTGTCTGTCAAGAAGCTCAGTTATATCGCTCGGTGCTATAAGAAGCCTGTTATTATCCATAATTCTAAAGCTTATTATACCCTTTGCCAACTCAGTATTTTTTACTCCAGCAATTTTCACCTCGGGAAAAGCTGAAAGCTTTTCAATAAGTAGTTCTGTCAGCCTGCTCTCATGAGCCTCAACCCTCTCCATCCTTACTTTGGATAGATAATCCACTGCAGCTCCTGCTCCAATCTGTCCTGCATAGTCCTGCAGTCCTGCCTCGAATTTCTGGGGAGGTGGAAGAAAAACAGCCTTTGTATAGCTGGTATCGCTAACAGTATCGCCACCCACTATAAAGGTATCAAGAGCCTTCAACTCATCATAATTACCATAAAGCACACCAATACTGGGGCCAAGCATTTTATGCACTGAAAAAGCCAGAAAATCTACTTCAAGGCTTTTAATATCAACTTTTCTGTGGGGTACACTCTGGGCACCATCAAGCAGCACTCTGGCACTGTAATCATGGGAAATCTTTATAATCTCCTCAACTGGCAATGTATAGCCATCAAGGTTTGATACATGCACCATGCTTACCAGCTTCACATCAGGAGAGAGCATATCCTCAAAGGCTTCAAGGTCAAATGTTCCCTCTGGGGTTGAGGGTACAGTTTTATGCACTATTCCTTTAACTCTCGAGAGCTTTATCCAGGGTACGAGGTTAGAATTGTGTTCCCTGTCGCTTGTAATTACAATATCACCCTTTTTAAATGGAAAGGCACTGGCTACAAGATTTATTCCCTCTGTTGTATTCTTTGTCCAGACTATTTCCTCTGGCAGAGAATTTATAAATCCAGCCACCTTTTCTCTTGCTTTCTCAGTTGCTTCTTTAACCTCCTGAGAAAACCAGTGGTTGCTCCTTCCATATCCGGAGCAGGCAGGATATCTTTCAAAGTATTCATTTATTGACTCAATCACCTGCCTGGGCTTGAGAGTCATACAACCATTATCAAGATAAACAGGGGGTTTTCCATTCCTTTCCCTTCTCAAACTTGCAAAATCATCTCTGAATTTTGAAATCATATTACTTCCACCCATTCTTAATCAGTGCCACAGTTCTTTCGATGCCAAATGAAACCGAAGAGGTTATAATATATATTAATACATAACTCTTCAAAACAATAACCCTCCTTTACATTACAACCATCAAAAGGTGAGTTATAACCTTGCAAGCTCTCTTTTAGTATACTCCACAAGTCCACCTGATTCAAGAAGTTTCAGCAATGATTCAGGGAGAGGTTTGAATGTGAACTCCTTACCTGTTGTGAGATTTCTTATTTTCCCTTCTTTAAAATTAATCTCAACTTCATCACCATCTTCTGCCTCAACATCTGCCTCAACCAAAGGCAAACCTATATTTATAGAGTTTCTGAAAAAAATTCTTGCAAAACTTCTAGCTATAACAGCACTTATGCCATTTCCCATCAAAGCACGTGGGGCATGTTCTCTTGAGGAGCCGCAACCGAAATTCTCATCAGCAACAATAATATCGCCCTTCCTAACCTGCCTTACAAACTCAGGCCTTACCCTTTCAAAGGAATGTTTACCCAGCTCCTCAGGGTCACCTGTAACAAGATATTCTGCAGGAATTATCTGGTCAGTGTCAACATTCTTACCAAATTTCCATACTCTGCCCTTTATGACATGAAGTTTCAAGGCTATCACCATATCTAAAAAATAAAATAACAAAGAAAAAGATTTAAATGTGTGGCCTCAGTGCCACATCACAATTTAACCTATAAAAGCTCAAAACATTAGGGTATATACTTATAAACATATACATAACCATTCTGAAATACAAGCTTGAAATGTGTGAGCCCTTTTCCAAGACCATTATTTGTTGGAAGAAGCTTTGCAAGGAGTTCATTCTGCCACTCCGGATGATATTTACCCTGACTGTCGAATAAAACCTGTGCCCAGAGTATATACTCATTGCCAGCATTGACAATATAATAGTTTGTTATTCTATATCTCTGTAGAATTGCTGTAATCTTCTTCTGGTCCAGCTGAGTGTTACCTGATTTTTTTATTACAATTGACTGGAAAAAAAGATGGTCTTTGGCTATGTAGTTAATTGCACTGCTCTTTCCAAATTCCTGATAGCTGACAAGAACATAAATCGGGCGCGGGTGCGACAGACTAAGATAGGGTTTGAGCCACACTGTAAATTCATTCTCAGGCGATGTGAAAGCCTTGGCTACATCTATATCTCTGTTATTAAACTTTGTTAACGGCTTTCCAGCATTGCCGCCATCCACAATAGTTGTTCTATCAGCAAAAGTCTGGAGATAATAGCCATAATCCCACCAGCTTATCAGAATAGAATTTGCAGGTGTATTGTTTTTAATCCATGTCCCCGCATTTTCCCATGGCAGAACTAACCTATCATTGGACGTTGAATACACTGCCATCTGAGTACCCTGGACAATTACAGGTGAAATAAAGAGAATTGCAATAAGAATAACAAATATGTAGTTGAATTTTGCTGCTGTTTTGGAATCTTTATCTTCTTTGTCTTTTACAATGACAGCTTTTTTAGCTAGATACTCCCATATAATTGCAAACATTAAAGGCATAATAAATGCTAGATAGATAGAAAGTCTTATCATCCATCTAAATGCGATTAGACCAATGATAAGCCATATTAATATGAAAAGCGATTTAAAGTTCCTCTTCAGGTACATCTCTCTTCCAACATATAAAATACCCAGAGGTATGGATACGAGAAGAATGCCAAAGGTAGCTTTAAACTGTGAGAAACCTGTAGAACGATAGTAAGCAACTGTGTTCCCTACTGTCGTAAAAATGCCATTAATGAAACTCAATGAATGTACAACAATCTTATCCAGCATACCGGTTACCAGTGCACCAATGAAAAAAACACCAATAGCTCCGGCAACAGTCTTTCTTGAAGAGATATTAAACTTACCAGATAAAATAGATACTATTGACAATAGAATTACAACATAGGCGAGAAGATCTGGAAAGCTGGTAATTGTAACTAAAGAATATCTAAGAGGAGCCAGAAAGTGTGATATTATTAAACCGACAGGCATCATCAGGACATAAGATGACAGGACTGGATTTTTAGCCACATTTTTACTATCCATTATTACAAGATAAATCAAATAAATCAGAACAGACAGGGAAATTAGCCCGAAGTAGAATATATTACCTCCCCATGAGTAGTTGGCAAGAGCAAATACTAATCCAGAGGCAGCAGCAAATGCAATATGTTTTCTTGAAAAGGGTTTATACCTTGTTGCAATAAAAAATAAAAACAGCCAGCTGAGTATAAGGAAATCTCCTATGCTTTCCTGTCCTGTATCGCCTGCTGTATTTCTTATCATTGCATAAGGAGCCACTGCATAAAAGAGAGATGTCAGAGCAGCTACTCTATGAGAACCTGTGAGCTCCTTACTAAGGAAGAAGACCACAATTGTCGTAAGACCCGCAAAAAATGGGCCAACCACAAACATATATTTTAGAACATTCTCAGGAGTCTGGGCTATGCCAAACACCCCGAGGAGTTTGAAGGAATAGCCAATAAACATGGGGAGAAGAAGGAGGTCTTGTGTGAGTACCCTTCCTGTAGGGAAATATCTTAAAGTGTCAATAATCACGCCACCATGATTAACAAAGTATTGAGTCTTTACTCCTGAAAAGTACATGGCAAGGCGGTACCACAGATAGCTATCCGGGTCAAAAAGAAGTTGACTGTGATTTGCATATCTTATTGTGAAGGCTATAAGAAACAAAGCAACAAGAATAGACAAAATCTTGACTCTACCATTATTCACAAGCTTATTAAAATCTAATTTCTGGCTCATAATACTCCCATCCATTTTTTGATGTGCATATATTTAAATTTATTGTGTAATTATAATACATCTATATGAGTATTTTGAGATCAACCTTACTCCTCACACTGACAAATCTGGCCGTCCGCACAGGCAGCTATGCTTTCAGGATTATAATGGCAAGAATGTTGACACTGTATGAATTCGGAATACTTAATCTTGCCCTGCCTCTTCAATTTTTTATAGTTATCCTTTCCTCCGCGGGTATAGCACCAAGTATTGCAAAGTTTGTGGCTGAGGGTAAGGAAAAAGCAGTTTCGTCAGCCCTATTCTACTTCACATTGATAGCTCTTGGCTTCTCAGTGCTCACCGCTCTTCTCTCACCTGTTATTGCCGTGAATATTTTTCATGACAGAAATGTTGCTATACCACTTGCCATTGCTTCTCTGGCACTGCCCTTTGCTGCTGCAATAGCAGTACTAACAGGTGCAATGCAAGGGAAAAAGAAGATGGCTTCTTTTGCCTCTTCTCTTTTAATCCTCCAAGGAGGAAGAATAGTTTTCGCCACTATTCTTGTGCTCTTCTTTGCCACTGCAGGCTATGCAGTGGCAGGCTCTGTTATGGGTTTTGCCTTTGCACTGATTACAGCTTTCTGGTTATTTAGAGGCACGGAAATAAAGATTACAAAACCTGATTTTTCCAGCTTCAAAGAAGTGTTCAATTTTTCACTGCCTGTGAGTATAACAAGCATTGCAGCCTTCGCTCTGGCTTATCTAGATATTCTCATGCTGGGTGCGTTTCTATCTCCAAAAGAGGTTGGAATATATAGTGTAGCCTCTCCAACATCAAGGCTTGTTCTGGCTTTTTCCAGTGCGATTTATGCAACTATTCTGCCAAGAATTTCAGGACTCAGAGGAGATAAAACTAAAATAAGGAAGGTTGTAGCTTATTCCACCAGAATATCCTTCGTAGTGCTATTTATAACAACAGTTATATTCATAATTATTTCAAAGCCTATAATACTGCTACTATTCGGAAGTAGATATAGTCAGGCAGTCAACCCATTCAGAATCCTGCTGTTCGGTACATTCTTTTTTGGAATGTATACATTGAATTCAGGGGTTTTCCAAGGTATGGGCATGCCTAAGATTCCTATGAAAATTCTGGTTGTTTCTGCAGTTCTAGATTTAATATTAAATCTGGCTCTTATACCCGATTACGGAATAATAGGGGCGGCGATTGCTTCTTCAACCAGTATGATTTTAGCAGGTCTCTCCTCAGTATTGCTTTTACATAGATATATGAAGGACTGACATACTCCCACGACTAAAGAGGCTGTCCCGTAATCAAAAATACTACGGGAAATAAGCTAAATTTAGCCTTTATTGTCTAAAATAA
>QIGD01000022.1 GCA_003229935.1 Methanobacteriota archaeon
GAAATAAGCTAAATTTAGCCTTTATTGTCTAAAATAAGCAGTCTTTATATTACTGAGAGTAATTGTCGGACAGCCTCTAAAGTTCGTGGGGTTCTAAGGTCTCCGTCGTTTTCGGGACCGTAGAGAAACCTTAACTGATGACCAATGGAGTTGTAGTAAGAAAGTGAAGAAATCAAATTGCAAGGGAGAGATGGCAAAAAGAACAAAAGGCTTTAATGACATAATCACAGAATTTTGCGATAGGCTCGTTTATAAGGAGCTCAATTTGCTTAAGAAGCAGTTTTTAGCAGAAGCTATATGTTAAATTGAAGAGTTATGGTTACTTAATAAAGTTAGCGTCTCTGGTTTGTTATAAAAAACTTTTACAAAACTATATAAGAAAGGCTAGAGGTATTCCTCATAGGTGACAAGATTGTTATATTACGCATACATTCTGACTATTGCTATGGTTCTTTTTATCTATGCAGGATATGAGGGATACGCTGTGGCAAAGGGTAAGATGTCAAAAGATGAAAGAATACACAAAATTGCAAGGCATAGAATTGTAAATTATTCTGCCTATGTTCTATTCATGATTGCTCTGGTCATTTATTTTGGTTTTGAGAGTAAAGCCATATCCTCAGGTGAAAAAGAAGCTGTCTTAAAATCGGGTTTTTTGATACCCCATGTAATTTCAATAACTCTCTCAATCCTACTTCTCAGTATAACTCTTGCATTGGGCTTTATTAAAAGAAAGGTTCTTTTCAAAAATGGTGTAAAAAAGGCTGGGATAGTTCACATTGTTCTGGGTAGCCTTGGAATCTTCTTTTATGTTATTGCTGTTCTCTCAGGGCTGGCAATGTCTATAAAAGCAGGAATTCTATGAAGCTATACTTCTATACCTCCAATAGATTCAAATTTAGAGTAGTGGATAAAATTCTCAGCCTCTAAAGTCGTGGGCTTTCAGCCTAAAATATCGTAAACCCAGTCACCACAGGGAAACACGGACTTCTCAGTGGTGATTGTAGAAATAAAGTTATAACCAAGACCATCATTTCTTATTTTATTGTACTTATTTATCATCTATAATACATGTGCATTATTTCTTTTCGTTCCTGTTTTAAACTTTATCGAAAGCTATGAATATGAGCCATCCCCTATAGGAGATATAATGGAAGAATGGGTAAAAACCTGGCTTGTCAAACAGCGAAATAAAGGTGAAAAGGGGATTGAAATAAAACGGTTTGGCAAATCCTACTATGTTTACCGTTCTACAACTTACTGGGACAAAGAATTAAAAAAACGAAGGAAGAAATCCATTTATATTGGCAGGCTTGACATAGAGAAGGGATTGATAAAGAGCAGCAAAAAAGTAATCAGCAATTTCAGACCAAGAAGCATAAAGCAGTATGGGAATGCTGCAATTCTCCATTCAGTCCTGGGTGATCTTCAATCCCTGCTAAAGAATGAATTTGAAGATGTCTGGCAGGAACTCTATGCACTTTCGCTGGTACGGGTTTTTGGTTATGTCCCCCTGAAAAGGGTGAGGAGCATATGGGAAAAGCTCTATGACCCTTTAAAACTCAATCCAAGCCTTAGCCCTGGAACTCTCTCCAAAGTTTTAAAAACGGTAGGTACAGACTCTGAAGCCCAGAATGCTATTTTCGAGGAGCTATCCCACACAGGGAATCAGTTTGTCTATGACCTGAGTGTTGTTTTTACCCGCTCGGAGGGAATCAACTTTGCGGAGTTGGGATACAACAAAGACAAGTTTTATATTCCCCAGATAAACCTGGCACTATTTTACTCTGTCGACAAAGGCTTGCCTACCATGATAAGGGCTCTTCCGGGCTCTGTCAGGGATATTACTTCACTTTATAATTCCGTCAGAGATGCTAATATGGAGGGAAAGATTCTCATTCTTGACAGAGGATTCTTCTCTATGAAGACTATAGATTTCCTACTTGACAAAAGCGTAGCTTTTGTGCTACCAGCAAAAAGGAATTCCAAGCTTTATAAGACCAGAATACACCTTACCAGGCATTTTTTCTATCGTGACAGATTAATCAAACTGGGAAAGAAAAAGTTAGGGAGATACTTCCTTTATCTCTTTGAAGATACTACGTTGAAGGTTGAAGAGGAGAAAACACTCTATAAGCGGATTGATGAGGAGAAGATTAGCAACAATGAGCTTAAAAATATGCTGAATCATGCTGGAAGAATTATAATAACCTCTGACCTGGACCTCGAGGGTGAAGAGATTTTTCTGATGTACAAACAGCGGGGAGGAGTTGAAAAGCTCTTCGATATGTATAAGAATATTCTCTATGCGGATAAAATGTATCTTCTGGACGACGAGAGCATCTTTGGGCACATATTCGCTTCTTTCATATCTCTTTATGCTTACTGCAAAATTGAATTCGCTATTAAGAAGAAGAATCTACTGCATAAACTCTCACCCCTGGATGTATTGGAAGAATTCGCAAAGGTGTATATGATTAAAGATGGTGAGAGGGAAATCATCTCGGAGGTGCCTAAAAAAGTGGCTGAACTAGATAGAGTGTTAGGCTTTAATGTATTCCCTAAATGAAAGTAGTTAAGGTTATAAAGCATTGAAGGATATTTGATATACCTCACTAAAGCCTGTCCAGAACAAAATCAGGTTTTATTTTGCTATTTCTAACTTCATCTTCTGTTGTAACCCCTGTGAGCACAAGAGCAGTCTTCATTCTCATTGCTTTTCCAAAAGCAATATCAGTCTCAAGCCTGTCTCCTATTAACAGAATCTCATCTGGCTTAACCCCGAGTTCTTTCATAATAAGCTTTCCTATTATCTTTGAGGGTTTTCCCACAACAATGGCATTCTTTCCCGAGGCCACCTCAATAGCCTTAACAATAGCACCGCCACCTGGCATAAACCCTCTCTCAGTTATGAAAGTTGCATCAGGACTTGTTGCTATAAATTCTGCACCTTCTCTGATAAAGCGGGAAGCCATGGCCATTTTTGAGTAATTGAAATCCCTGTCAAGACCTGTAATAACAACATTGCAGTCTCTGAAGCAGATTTCATGCCCCATCATCTCTAACTCTTTCTTTAAGCCCTCCTCACCAACAACAAAAACCTTTGCTATGCCAAGCTTCTCCTTTATATAAAGAGCTGAGACATAACCTGAGGTGAAGATATCATACTCTGAAACATCAATTCCAAGACCAAGGAGCTTATCAACATAGGCTTTCCTTGACTTTGTTGAGTTGTTTGTAAGGAATATAACCCTGCCCTGCCTTCTTAGCTTCTGAATCTTCTCTCTTGCACCTGGTAGAAGTCTATCACCTACATATATTACACCATCGAGGTCAACAACAAAGGCTTTAAAGGTCATTAAGTTTAAATATTCGCAGGATAGATATAAAATCTTGCCCTTGATAGTTATCACAATTATTCAGTTATCATTCTTCTCAGAAGGTGTTGTTTATGAAAATGTCAGGTGCCAGAGCCATAGTTTCAGGTCTTGAAAAGGAAGGTGTTGAA
Source organism: Methanobacteriota archaeon (assembly GCA_003229935.1). Lineage (GTDB taxonomy): Archaea > Hydrothermarchaeota > Hydrothermarchaeia > Hydrothermarchaeales > BMS3B > BMS3B. The sequence goes on from QIGD01000022.1 coordinate 3,509, forward strand.
GTCATCTTTGGTATACCGGGGGGGCAGAGTATCCCTCTTTATGATGCCCTTTATGATTCAAGTATGAATCATATCTTAACCAGGCATGAACAGGGTGCTGCCCATGCTGCTGATGGTTATGCAAGAGCGAGTGGGAAAGTGGGGGTATGCAGTGCCACCTCTGGACCAGGTGCGACAAATCTTACAACAGGTATAGCCAATGCATATATGGATTCCTCACCCATAGTAGCTATCACAGGGCAGGTGCCAAGAGCCTCCATAGGCAAAGATGCATTTCAGGAAACAGATATTATTGGAATAACAATGCCTGTAACAAAGCAGAGCTTCCAGCTCAGAAGTGTTGCCGAAATACCAGAGGTTATAAAATCATCCTTTTATATTGCAAAGACAGGCAGACCAGGACCTGTGCTTATCGACATACCAAAAGATATTCAGGAGATTGAGGATGAGATTGATTTCAACGTTAAGCTGGAACTGAATGGTTATAAGCCAACACTCAGAGGTCATCCCAGGCAGATTAAAGAGGCTGCAAAGTTAATTCTCGAGGCTGAGAGGCCAGTCATAATCGCAGGTGGAGGAGTTATAATTTCAGAAGCCTCTGAAGAACTTATGGAGCTTGCACGGCTCATAGGTGCACCTGTAACAACAACACTTATGGGTAAAGGTAGCTTTCCTGAGATGGACCCACTCGCTCTTGGCGTTCTTGGCATGCATGGAAGAAAGGCTGCTAATTATGCAGTAACTGACAGTGATGTTTTAATTTCAATAGGCATGCGCTTCAGTGATAGGAGCACAGGGGCGGTAAGCTGCTTCGCTCCTGATGCAAAAATTATTCATATTGATATTGATCCTGCCGAGATAGGAAAGAATGTATCTGTTGATATTCCTGTTGTGGGGGATGCAAAGACAGTACTTAAAGAGCTAATTAGAGTACTGAGGAAGATTATGGAGTCAGAGAAGAGCAAGGCATGGCAGGAGAAAATAAAGATATGGAAAAAAGAGTTTTCACCAAAAATGGATTATGATGATGTGCCTCTGAAGCCTCACAGAGTTATAAAGGAGATAATGGATTTTCTTAGTGAGGATGATATAGTCACAACTGAGGTGGGGCAGTGTCAGATGTGGGCACATCACTATATGGGCAGAAGCAAACCAAGGAGTTTTATAAGCTCGGGCGGTCTGGGTACAATGGGCTTTGGTTTTCCTGCAGCCATGGGAGCCAAGGTTGCAAAGCCAGATGTGAATGTTATAGACATAGCTGGTGACGGAAGTTTTCTTATGAATATACAGGAGCTTGCCACTGTTGTGGAGAATAATATAAATGTGGTTGTCGGAGTTTTTGATAACCATTACCTTGGCATGGTAAGGCAGTGGCAGGAACTCTTCTATGACAGGCGCTACTCTTCAGTTTACCTTGGTAATCTTCCAGATTTTGTGAAGGTGGCTGAGGGTTTCGGTGCCCTTGGTATAAGAGTTGAGAAGCCAGAAGAGATAAGGCCAGCTCTAAAAGAAGCTTTCAATGCAGGTAAACCTGTTGTTCTTGACTTCATGATTGAGCACGAATGCAATATCTTCCCTATGGTTCCTCCGGGGAGATGCCTGAAAGATATTATGGAGTAAGGTGGTATTTATGGAGAATAAAACTCACTATATTGTTGCTCTGGTTGAGGATAAGCCGGGTGTAATGCAGCGTGTTTCAGGATTGCTGAGCAGGAGGAATTTTAACATAAAGAGCATATCAGTGGGAGCGACGGAGAAACTAGGGATATCGAGAATAACAATGACACTTAAAGGGCAGGAAGAAGTGCTGGAGCAGGTCATAAAACAGCTCAACAAGCTCATAGAGGTTGTAAAAGTCTTGGGGATTGAAAAGGATGAGAGTGTTATCAGGGAGCTCGTACTCATAAAGGTTAACACTGCAACAGTGTCTGCAAGAGCTGAAGTTGTACAGTATGCGAATATCTTCAGGGGAAGGGTTGTAGATGTGGCAAAAGATAGTATGGTTATAGAGATTACTGGTGATGAGAGCAAGATAAATGCCTTTATTGAGCTCATGCGGAGTTATGGTGTCAAAGAGGTGGCAAGAACCGGTAAAACAATAATGACAAGGGGAAAAAAAATAGTAAGTATTAAGGGGAAATAGAATGGAAGAAAAGAGAAGAAGGCGACCTGGTGTTGAAAGGGAAATTGAGGGTATAAAGGAAGAGGATTATAGAGTAAGAATAACAGGTATTGTTGTGGATAGAGACCTTGGGAACTACTCTGCGACTATAGATGACAGTACAGGGCGAGCTGATGTATTCTTTTCCAGAAGGGAAGATTTTGATATAGCAGAAGAGGGAAGGCTGATAAGGATAATAGGAAAGGTTATTAAGGATGATGAAAAACTCTGGATAGATGCTGAGATTGTTCAGAATATGGATGGGCTGGATCCAGCTCTCTTGAAACAGGTCAGGTGTATAGAGGAAAAAGGAGGTTAGATTATGCGAGCAGCACTTGAAGAAATAAAGATTTTAAAATCAAGCATTGATGCTATTTCAAATATTATAGATGAAGCGGGTATAATTGTGAGTAAAGAAGGCATGACACTCAGGGCAATGGACCCTGCGCATGTGGCTTTTGTTGACCTGCAGATTACAAAGGATGCTTTCTCGGATTATAAGGTTGAAGAGAAGTTGACTCTTGGTCTTGATTTAGATAGATTCAATACAATTTTAAAAAGAGCAGGGAGTAGTGACAAACTAACTCTCTCTGCGAATGATGAAACAACCATGAATATTGAGATAAAGAATAGTTCAACAAGGCGGTTTGAGTTACCACTCATAGATATAAGCGAAGAAGAGATAAAGCTTCCAAGCCTCGATTTTCCTGCTGAGATTGAACTTGACCCTAAAGTTCTTCTTGAAGGAATTAAGGATGCAGAAATTGTCAGTGACAATATAATATTCAAGGTTGATGAAAATAATCTTTACCTTGAAGCAAAAGGGGACCTTGGCAATGTTAAGGTGAAAGTGGATAAAGATAAGGCTATTACCTTCAGGGTTGATAGCCCCTGTAACAGTATGTTTTCTATTGAGTATCTGAAGGACATGGTCAAGGCAAGTGATATAGCAAAAAGTGTCAAGGTTTACTTTGGCAAGGATATACCACTGAAGCTGGAGTTTATTGCTCCTGAGGTAAGACTTAACTTCCTTATCGCTCCAAGGGTAGAAAGCGAATAGATTGATGAGCCCTCTGAGCCCTCTTAACGGAAATATAAAGGAGAATATAGCTGAACTGGAGGATTTATCTGAAAGATACTTCCTTGAGGCAGAGGAAATGATAAGGGGAGAAATAAGAAAAGCTGGAGATATCGCATTAAATCTTATACTTATTGCTGCTTCCCTTAAAGGCTCCTCTTCCTTTGAGTCAAGAATTGCCATTGATATCTTTAGAGAGGCTGTCAGCAAGAGAGTTGGGGAATATATTCAAAAAGAAGTTAAAATCTCACCCTATCCGGATGTTGCATTCTGTATAGCTCTGGAACCTGAGCTGAAACTAAAGTTGAGTGATGATACTTTTTTTGAAAAGGAGGGCTTAAGGTTCAGAGTAAAATGGAGAGAGGTTCTTCCAAGTATAAAGAGTAAAAAGAGGAAGTTTACAGATTTTTATATCGAAAAAGGTTTCGTTTATCTTGATGAGAGAGAGGCTATTGAGCTCTATCTCGACAGGCTTTCTGAAAAAGCCAGAGAATTAGTTGAGAGTTACTCGAAACTTGATATAAAACATCATAGGATTGAAGGTCTGGCACAGGCTCTAACCAAACTGTCAGATACCAGAACTGAAAGAATTGTAGGACTGCAGGGAAAGCAGGCTCCCCTGAAAGAGGAACACTTTCCGCCCTGCATTAAACTATGTATAAGCGGGATGGGTTCAGGGGCAAGAAACTATGCAATAAGTGTTCTTCTTACAGCTTTTCTATCATATGCAAGAATAGCACCCTCCTCAAACACAAAAGATGCCAGAATATCTGATTTTATTGATGATATTGCAGTTGTGCGGAATGAGATTATACCTATTATTGAAGCTGCGGCCGAACGCTGCTCTCCTCCATTATTTGAGGACCAGCCTATGGAGCGACAGAATGTTTACTATCACCTTGGCTTTGGCTTAACTTCTAATCCTACGCTTGAGGATGCACAGAAAAGCTCCTGGTACTTTGTGCCAAATTGTGATAAAATTAGGAGAGAGGCACCTTCGCTATGCAGACCGGAAAAGCTATGTAGAAATGTGAAAAACCCTTTAACATATTATATAAGGAAGAGGTTCCAAGAAGGAGGTAAAAATGCTCCTTAGAGAGGCCACACCAGAGGAGAGAAGGCTTTACTACTTTGAGGAGTGGAAAGCTTCATACCTTCCAGATTATATGACTAAGAGCCTTACTATGAGAGAATTTGCCTTTGACTACAATGGAGAAGGACCGAAAGACAGATATAGAAATTTTGTAACACTCACCCAATTTGAAGGGCACATGGTAAGCTCCCAGCCTTATGCTGCATATTCCAGTGTTGCATTCTATAGAGAACCTCAGAAGCGCAGCGGCTGGCTCAGTGCTGAGCTTGTTTTTGATATTGATGCCAAGGACTTACCTGTCAGAAGCTGCAAATGCAGAAAGGGAGATGTGTGTGAGGTGTGTATGGAAGAGGCAAAAGAGTTCGTTCTGTCTATAAGTGATACTCTCAGAGATATTTTCTCTCTTAAAGACATAAAATTTGTTTACTCTGGTAGGGGTTATCATATAAGAGTTTTTGATGAAGAGGTTTTAACTCTGAGTTCTCAGGAGAGAGCAGAGCTTTTGGATTATGTAGCTGGAAATGTTGTACCAGAGAGAGAAAATTTAAAGGGACGTTATCCCGAGCTTTTTATTAAGAAGGCAATTAAAATTTTGCCACTCTTCACTGCTGATGTTAGGAAAGAATTCGACCAGCCTACTATAAGGGTTCATAGGCTTTTGAAATATCTGCCTGATGTCCTTGAAGACCTTGAGAACGACTCATTCAGAAAGCTTAGAGAAATCCTGAGCAACAAAACATACTTGTCTCTTCTTGAGACTATCAGGGAGGTAAATGCAGGAATGGTTGATGCAAGGGTAACTGTGGATGTAAAGAGAATCCTCAGGATTCCGGGTTCGCTTCACTCCAAGGTTAGTATGATATGTACTCCTGTTAAAAATCTCGAAAGCTTTGACCCTTTTAGAGATGCAGTGCCAAAATTTGTTATGGAAAGATGATTTGTTTACGATATCGTGAGCGGGAAAGCCCACGAACTTTAGTCGTGGGAGTATGCCAGAAGATAGACTGTTGATTCTACGGTGTATAACAGAGCGTATCTGGATTCGCTACGCTCGACCCAAATTTACTCCTTTCGGTCGCAAGTTTCAGATAACCGCAAATGGCTTGAAATCAATTTCAAAAGGGCAAATAATGAAATTAAAGGCTATAGATTCATCAATAGATACTAAATATGAATCCAACAGCATCAAATCTGAAATAAATAAGATTATATTACAATTCGACAATCAAGAAAGCCCATACCTTTTCGAGTTGGGCTGAATTGCGATTGCATGTGTCAGGTGAAAATAGAAACCTCACACGCTTTAGCGTGAGAGACTCACGAGTACATAACACCAGACTGCTTTCTTCCACCTTGGGCTATCTCTGCCTTGCCAAGAACCTTGTCTATTGCCATACTAAAGTCTTCAAGAATTATTTTTTCTCTTAAATCTCTTATGGCAAACATACCTGCCTCTGTAGCTATGGCCTTTATGTCCGCACCTGAAGCACCTGCTGTTAACTCTGCCAGATATTCAGACTCAATATCTGAGTCTAGGTTCATTCTTCTTGTATGGATTTTAAAAATCTCTCTTCTGCCTTCTTTATCAGGCAGGGGTATTTCAATCAGCCTGTCAAATCTGCCGGGTCTTAGAAGAGCAGTATCAAGAATGTCAGGTCTGTTGGTGGCTGCTATTATCTTGACCTCGCCACGAGGCTCAAAACCATCCATTTCTGCAAGAAGCTGCATAAGAGTCCTCTGAACTTCACGCTCTCCAGAAGTTAGGGCATCACTCCTCTTAGCACCTACGGAATCAATCTCATCAATAAACACGATACATGGTGCCTTCTCCCTTGCAAGCTTGAAAAGTTCCCTCACGAGTTTTGCACCTTCACCTATATACTTGCGTACTAGTTCGGAACCTATCATTCTTATAAAGACTGAATTAGTTTCATGTGCAATGGCTCTGGCTACAAGAGTTTTACCCGAGCCCGGTGCCCCGTAGAGGAGAACTCCCTTAGGTGGGTCTATTCCTACCTTCTCAAATAGCTCTGGCTTGAGAAGAGGCAGTTCCACAACCTCTCTGACCTCTCTGAGCTTATCTCTAAGGCCACCTATCTCCGAGTAGCTCTCCCCTGGCTTCTCATCAATCTCCATGGCTAAAACAGATGGGTCTTTCTCCACCGGAAGAACGTCAATCACTGCGAGAGACTGCTGATTCAGTGTAACTCTTATACCTGGTACAAGGTCTTTTGGATTTATATAGTTGGAGTAGCTCACAATAAAAACCGGTCCGCCGCTACTCTTAACCACAATCCTGCGATCATCAATTACTTCAACAATAGTTCCAATGATAAGGGGTATAGTTCTCAGGCGCTCAAGCTCGTTTTTTATTCGCTTGATTTCTCTGTCCATATTTATCATTTCATTTTCGAGAACTTTCTTTCTTTCCTCAAGCCACTTTATCCTCTGGGTATAACCGACCTTAATTCTACTGTTTTTGTTTTTCAGCTCCATATACTGCTTTTCAATATCTTTAAGTCTCTCCAGAAGATACTCTACATTACCTTCAGCATCTTCAGTTACTTCTTTACTCACTCATCTCAAACCCCTTAGATTTTTAACTCCATTAAACTTATATATAGTTACTCCTTTTAACAATAGTATATAACATTGTATAAATTCCAGCAAGAAGTGATTTTAATGGAGTGTGAAGTCTGCGGAAAACCTATTTTTGGGAGACCTTTGCGTGTAGTTATTGAAGGTAGTGAGATGAAAACCTGTAACAGCTGTGCAAAGTTCGGAGAAGTAAGAGAGATACAGAGTCCCCAGCAGCAGAAACAGGTGAGAAAGAGGAGTTATCATAAACCAAAACAAGAGCATATACCAGATGTGGTAGGGGATTACAATGATGTAATAAGAAAAACCAGAGAAAAAAATGGCTTGACACAGGAAGAGCTTGGCCTGATTATAAATGAAAAAGCCTCTGTAATAAACCGTCTGGAGTCAAAGCGTATGAGCCCAAGTATCTCACTGGCAAAGAAGCTTGAAAGAGCTCTTGAGATTAAACTTCTCGAAGAGTCTGAAGAATCTTCTCCCGGTGAGTTCAAGAAGGGTGAGAATGCTGAACTTACTATAGGTGATATTATAAAAGTCAAGAAGAAGGGCTAAAGATGATACTTAGAAAGGAGATGCAGAATGTTGTTGAAGATTACAGAGATGTGACAATTGGAATTTTCGGCTCTCATTCAGCCAAAGAACTTGGTATAGCAGCAAAGGCCGCTGGCTTTAAAACCGCAATTGTGGTGAAGGAAGGGAGAGAGAAGCTTTATACAGATTACAACAGGCATCTCTATGATGAGGTTATTGTGGTCAGGGATTTCAGGGATATGCTCTTTAACGAGATTCAGGAGAAGCTTCTTGAACTCCATACGATTTTCATCCCAAACCGCTCCTTCTCGGTTTATGTGGATTATGACGGTATTGAAAATAAGTTTAAAATCCCAATATATGGAAACCGTTTTATTCTCAGAGCAGAGGACAGAAATGATGAGAAAGGGCAATACCACCTTCTCAGGAAAGCTGGAGTAAGGCTGCCAAAAGAATTCATAAAACCTGATGAGATAGACAGGTTATGTATTGTTAAAGTGCAGCAGGCTGACAATATTCTTGAGAGAGCCTTCTTTTATGTTTCTTCGCCAGAAGATTACTATACACAGGTGGAGGAGCTCAAAGAACATGGGGTAATTGATGATGCTGTTCTAAGAAATGCGAGAATTGAAGAGTATGTCTTTGGTCCAAGATTTAATGCTAATTTTCATGCCTTTGCTATTGAAGATATATTTGATAAATTTGTTCTTACAGGTTTTACTGACAGGAGGCAGGTAAACATTCAGGGTTTTTTAAATCTTCCTTCCAGGGACCAGCTTAAAATTAATCTTCCTGTTAAGAATGAGGAGATAGGCCACTTTGGCATTACCATGAGAGAGAGCAAGCAGCACCTTGTGTATGAGGCTGCAGAAAAGTTCTTAGGAGTTGTGCCTGATGTTTACCCCCCTAAAATGATTGGACCTTTTTCCCTTCAGGGCGGTATTCAGTACTCCCCGGAGGATAATAAAACTCTCGAGTTTGTAACCTTTGACCTCTCACCCAGAGTTCCGGGTGACCCTGCACTGGGCCCGACCTCTCCAGAGATGCGAAATCTAAGTCTGAAATATAGCAAAAATATAGAGGATCCGATGGATTTAATAATGATGGAGATAAGGGAAGCTATTGGGCAGCAGATGCTCCCTGAGGTTGTTACCTGATGGTATTGGTGTATTTAGAATATTATATGAGGTATGAGCCATGAGCGATACAGATAAAATTCTTGAGATTTATAGAGGATATGATAGAGATAAACTTTCAATAGCAACAATAGGTAGTCACTCTGCTCTTCAAATTCTAAATGGGGCTAAGGCTGAGGGATTTAAAAGTATAGTCCTCTGCAAACCAGAGAGAGTGGAGACATACAGGCGCTTCGGTGTGGCTGATAAAATTATAACATTAAATAGCTATGATGAAATCCTCGAAGGGGGAAGAGTCTATGAAAAACTCATAGCCGAGAACGCTATAATTGTACCTCATGGCTCATTTATCTCTAATGTTGGCACAGATAAGGTTGAAAAAAGGCTTACTTTACCTATTCTCGGCAATAGGGATATACTCCGCTGGGATAGCGATAGAACTCTTGAGAGGGATTGGCTTCTTAAAGCAGGGATAAAGATGCCAAAAGAAACAAAAGACCCGAAGGATATTGACAGGCTGAGTATAGTCAAGTTCCCTGGAGCAAGGGGAGGAAGAGGATATTTTCTTGTGGCAAACTACGAAGATTTTGTCAGAAAGACAGCATATCAGGTTGATAGGGGAAGGATAACCAGAGATGATATCAAAAAGGCAACAATACAGGAGTATATATCAGGCGTTAGTATGTATCTGAGTTATTTCTACTCTCCACTTAAAAAAGAAGTTGAGCTATTCGGCATAGACCAGCGTCTGGAATCCAATATAGATGGCTTGACAAGAATACCCGCCCTTGACCAGACAAATTCCTACATAGAACCCAGCTATGTTGTGGTTGGAAATGTTCCCATTGTTGTGAGAGAGTCTTTAATACCAAGAATTTTCGAAATGGGTGATTCAATTGTTAAAGTTTCAAAGAAGCTGGCTCCTCCGGGAATGATGGGACCCTTCTGTCTCGAGACTATAGTTACACATGACTTAGAATTCATTGCCTTTGAAATATCTGCAAGAATTGTTGCTGGTACAAATCCTTTCATAGGTGGTTCGCCATATAGCTAAGGGCGGAGAATTGCAAGAGAGCTGAAGCTTGCCATGGAAGGAGATAAGGAAGAGGTCTTAATTACGTGATATTATGGAGCTAAAGGATTTCTTCAGATTTTCAATTATAATAAGAAGGAAACTTATATATTTTGTTTTACTTTTTGTTGTATTATTCTTAGGTTTTTTCCAGGTTTCAGGATTTATAATAGAGAAGATAAGACAGGATTTCCTGCCACATAGTGCAAAACTCATAGCAACAGGCATGCTGGAAACAATAA
>QIGD01000023.1 GCA_003229935.1 Methanobacteriota archaeon
ATATATAACTCTTTCGGTGGCAATTAACTAATGGTTCGCTCTCATCCCACCACTAAAGATGGTGGGCTTTCCCGCTCACTGACATCGTAAAACTACTCAAACTCTATTGTGGCTGGTGGTTTATCTGTCACATCATAGAGCACCCTTGTAACTCCGGCTATCTCTCCCGTTATCCTCCTCTGTATTGTTTTTAAAACCCCCCATGGAATGTCCATGGCAACTGCTGTCATGGCATCCACACTCTCCACTGCCCTGATAGCTATGGTATGCCCATAGTCCCGAATGTCACCCTTTACTCCAACACTCTTATCTCTAAAAAGCACTGCAAAGGCCTGCCATGGCATAAGTCCTGCTTTTTTTATCTCCTCCTCCACGATGGCATTTGCCTCTTTCACAATCTTCACTCTTTCAGGAGTGACCTCACCTATAATTCTGACAGCAAGCCCCGGGCCAGGAAAAGGCATCCTCTCAGATATATTTTCAGGTAAACCTAGAGCTCTTGCAACGATTCTCACCTCATCCTTATAGAGATCCCTCAAAGGTTCGACAAGCTCAAGAACCATACCGCTGGGTAAACCCGCAACATTATGATGACTTTTTATTCCACCCGAACTCTCAATCCAGTCAGGTGCTATAGTACCCTGCATAAGATACTTTGCATCAACCCTCTTTGCCTCCTCCTCAAAAACCTCAATAAAAACTTTTCCTACTATCTTTCTCTTCTTCTCAGGGTCTTCTGTACCTTTAAGTGCTTCAAAGAACCTTTCCTGAGCCTTAACAACCCTGAGATTCATTCCCAGTCTCTCCTGAAATACCTTTATAATCTCCTCTTCCTCACCCTTGCGCATAAAACCATGGTCAACAAAAACAGCCACAAGCCTGTCACTTAGAACACTGTGACCAAGAACAGCGGCAACAGATGAATCAACGCCTCCTGAGAGGCCTATTATTGTCCTACCTTCCTTAACCTGATTTGTTATTTGTGCTTTAGCCTCTTCTATAAATTTTTCAGCATCAAACATTCTCTTCACCTTTCTCTATTACAGCCTTAACAAAGGAAAAAAAGACAGGCGCTGGCTTAAGAGGTCTGGACTTAAACTCAGGATGAAACTGAGTCGCAATGAAATGTATATGTCCAGGAAGTTCAAGAATTTCCATTCTTCTTCCTTTATCACTTCTGGCAGAGAACTTTATGCCATACTTTTCAATCTCCTCTATAAATTCCGGGTTAACCTCATACCTGTGGCGATGCCTCTCTCTGACATTTCTTTTACTATAAATTCTGTAGGCAATTGTGCCCTCTTCAATTTTAAGAGGAATCTCACCAAGACGCATAGTCCCGCCAAGCTGTTCAATATCCTTCTGCTCAGGTAATATGTCTATCACAGGATACGGTGTATCATGATCAAGCTCTGCACTGTTAGCTTTATCCTTTTTCATCACATTTCTTGCAAACTCCACCACAGCAAGCTGGAAACCGAAGCATATTCCAAGATATGGTACATTGTTTTCCCTTGCATACTTAATAGCAAGAATTTTACCCTCGCTACCTCTCTTTCCGAAGCCACCTGGCACAAGAATACCCTGAACATCAGAGAGCTCTTTCAGCTTCTCCTTATTCTCCTCAAAGTCCTCAGCCTCAAACCACAGTATATTCACATCCCTTCCCATACTCCAGGCAGCATGCCTGAGAGCTTCAACTATGCTTATATAGGAGTCCCTCAACTCCACATACTTGCCAACAACGGCAATATTAACCTTTTTATCAATACCTTTAACCTTATTTATAAAATCCCTCCACTTTTTCAGGTCTCTTCTCCTTTCCCTCAGATTGAGTTTTGCTAATATATTATCTCCAACACCCTGCTCCTCCATTATTAAAGGAACCTCGTAAACAAAATCCACATCATGATTGCTTATAACATCAAGCTTACCAACATCACAGAAGAGTGATATCTTGGCCCTTGTGTCCTCCTTGAGTGGTTTTTTTGTTCTGCACACGATTATATCCGGCTGGATTCCCAGACCCCTCAGCTCCTTGACACTGTGCTGGGTTGGCTTTGTCTTCTGTTCACCCACAGCTTCAAGAGTGGGAACAAGAGTCACATGCACAAAAAGAACATTCTCCTTTCCAAGTTCCATGCGCATCTGGCGAAGAGCTTCAAGGAAAGGCATACTCTCAATATCACCTGTGGTACCACCTATTTCGACAAGAAGAACTTCAGAGTTATTTATTCTTGCTATCCTCTGAAGCTGCTTTTTTATTTCATCAGTAATATGAGGTATAACCTGGACAGTCTGCCCTAAATATTCTCCCTTCCTCTCCTTCTCAAGAACAGAAAGATAAACCCTACCAGTTGTGATATTGTGGTCTCTTGTAATCTCCACATCAAGAAAGCGCTCATAGTGCCCGAAATCAAGGTCAGCTTCATAACCATCCTTGGTGACCCAGACCTCGCCATGTTGATAAGGATTCATCAGCCCAGGGTCAACATTAAGATAAGGGTCAACTTTGCATATATCCACTGATACACCCTTGCTCTTGAGAAGCAAGTCCAGAGCTGCTGAAGTAACACCTTTGCCCAGCCCTGATAAAACACCACCTGTTACAATAATAAACTTTGTCATACCTTTTCCTCTCTGATATCTATTGTATCCTCTAAATCCGGGCCTGTGGATATTAAGGTTACAGGTACATTAACCTTTTTCTCAACAGTCTCAACAAACTCCCTTGCCTCTCTGGTTAATTCATCAAGGCTCCTTACACCTTTATTCTCCTCTCCGAAATAATCCACACAGGTTAGTGCTATCTGGCTTGCAGAGTTAATCATAGCAGCATATCTTGCAAGCTTAAAATCAAAGTGACCAACTCTTCTTCTTCTCCCTGTAACAGTACCATATTCAACTATACCAAGCCTCTCAGCTTCTTCCTCGCTCATCGCAGTCGGAAAAGGACCTTCTCCCACTCTTGTGGGAAAAGTCTTGAAAACAACAATAACATCCTTAACCCTTCTTGGCCCTATGCCCACATCCACAAGAGCCATACTCGCTGTTGTATCCTTTGAAGTCACATAGGGATATGTGCCATAGTAAAGACTAAGACCAAAACCCTGAGAACTCTCTACAAGAACTTTCTTTCCATCTTCAACAGCACTGTTTATATCTTCAGGAACATCAGTAAGATAGGGCTTTAACTCCTCAACATCCTTCGCCTGTTTGAGAACTCTCTTGGCTCTGTCCATATTTGCAGGCCCACAGCCTGTGCCTGTGCTTCCAATCTTTATCCCTTTCTATGTGCTCTGGCTCAATAATTCCACATCTATAGTCTATTCCAATTCTCTTATGTAGACTGAGAGTATCTATCTCCTTAAGTATAACCTCTGGGTTGATAAGAATACCCGCACCTATGAAAAGCTTTGCCTTCTTCTGCAGAAAACCACTGGGAATAAGCCTGAGAGGATACTTTCTACCCTGATACACAACAGTATGCCCCGCATTGGGACCAACTCCTGACCTCGCAATAACATCATAATTATCCTGCCTGCATAAATAACTGATAATCTTTCCCTTACCTTCATCCCCCCACTGCCCGCCAACAAGAACTGTCACCATCATATCACCCTATTATTATATATAAAACAAAATTTAACCCTGAATCTCTCTCTTTTAAATATCGCTGAGCGCCTGTAGCTAACCATATAAGACGACAGTAAATAGATGTATATATTTTGCTTTATAAGGTTTTCTCAACCCCTGCCATGAGATAGTAGTCAATTATCTCACTGCCCTCAATAAATATCAGAGAGTTCCTTTTTGCATATCTTTTTGCGTCTTCATAGCTCAGGGCATAGCCTGAGTCGCCCATCATCTCACATATTGTAGCTACAGGCTGGAGTCCTGCAAGGCCTGTGAGAGCTACACTAAGTTCAGTGTGCCCCTGTCTTGACTTTAATAAACCATCAGCAGCTTTAAGAAGAATCACATGTCCCGGGCTCCTGAAATTTTTTCCAAACTCTCGCCTTAAATCACCACCATTCTGAAGGAGCTTTGAAAGTTGAGATATGGTGAGAGCTCTATCCCTGTCAGTTATACCTGTGAAAGTCTTTCTGTGGTTTATTGTGATTGAGAAGGAGGATTTCTCATCATATGGTATATCATTGGGCTCAAGAGATTTTAATACAGGAAATTGCTCAGAAGATTTTCTAAAAACATCAGTAATGAAAGGCAGGCGGAGTCTCTCTGCCACATCATAACTCATGGCTGTGCAGATAAGCCCGCCTCCATCCTTTCTCATATTTCTAATATGCTCTGGAGAAACAAACTGGGAAGCTATCACCAGATCAGTTTCCTCCTCTCTACCATCTCTATCGAATATCAGAACAATTTCTCCTTTTTTCAGAGCATTTATTGCGTTTTCAACATTCACAGTATCACCTAAATAAAAATTTTTAATGTTATAATATCTCCATCTTTTAGCTGGAGGTTGTCTCTCAGCTTTTCAGGAGCTATCACCTCAAGAGTTGTGAGAGTATGGTGGGTTCTTATAGGGAGTATAACAGCACATTCCCTGCCTTCAATCTCACACATGAAACATCTGGCATCACCAAAGGTTCTTGTTTCATGAACAAAACCATCAATAGTTATACCTTCAAATTCAGATAAAGCCTTCTTCAGTTTTAAATCTTCTTCAGTTATCAGCTTTATATTAAGAGTTCCAGAATAAGGCTCAAAGTCCAGCTTCTCTTTGAACTGATTCATATATTCACTGCGAGAAATATAGTACTTTCCCTCACCCATACCAGAGGTCACCTCGCCAGAAATAAATATGGTTGAAGTGTCGCATATCTCAAAAATTTTCCTCAGTCTGGTATAGAGAATTTTGAGGATTTCCTTCCCTTCTGACGTTATTCTTATCTTCTGTCCTCCGGCTGTTACCTCTCTCTCAATATAGCCTTTCTCCTCAAGCTTTTTTATTCTTCTGGCTGCACTCTGCTGGCTCACACCAAGCATAAGAGAGAGCCTTCTGGAAGAGGTTAAACTAAGAGAGTCACATCCTCCGGCTTCGGCAAGGGATATTAATGTTTCAACATCTATGTAGTTACCTGTTTTTTTGTAGCTACTCATTCGTTTTTATATAACACAGTTAACATTATAAAATCTTCTTCAGCCTTGCTTTTTCAACTTCAGCAGATGAGAGGCTATACCGCAGAACCGCGGGTGGGCAATCCCATGCCCATTGACAAGGATTAAATCATAATCAAGAGTGAGCTTTCTGAGTGCTTTGATAAGGGCAGGGAGTTCTCTGAAGGCAAATAAACCAGAGATATATTTCATCCGCACCTTACTAATGGCAAAAGCCTTATCTACAGGCTTTAAAGTTTTTAAGTCAACAGTCACAGCAGCAGAAATTGCATAATTCAACATAACTGGCATCAACTCCAGCAACCCTTTTTATCTCAACATGTTCTGAGAGTCTTTTCTGTACTGCCTCAAGCTTTTCTATATCAAACATGATAACCTATATATAAGAAGGCTAAACTAAATTAACTCATGCTAAAGAAATATTATTTAATAATATTCTTTGTTTTTGCAGTCTTCGCTTTAGCATCTCTAAACACGACCTATGCTACTTATGTTAACAATAGAGACATAAAGCTACCATATCCAGTTTATGTTAAAAATCAGGACAATTATTCGCACTTTTTAACATTATATGTAGATGGAAGAGAGTCTTTGGCAGCCTCTGTTCCCGCTCAAAGCAGAAAACTGATAGTTTACTATTATCTGAAAGAAGGTAATCACACCTTCAAGCTTTTAACCAGGGACAACTGTGGGTTTTCTAAATCTGTCTCATATAATAAGAATGCCGAGGGTAGAAAGAGTATAATTCTTCCTATGAATATCGGTATAGACAAATGTCCCCTTAAAAAGATAATAGAATGGAAAAAACATATTTTTAACTTAAATGTTAATATTGTGAATAAAGACAGCACCGGGCTATCTGTAACACTTTACACTGGAAAAAAATCTTATCCCGGTTTTACAAAATATACATATATCCCTTCCAGCAGCAATAAAACGGTTCCCTTCCAGCTGGAGGCAGGAAATTACTCTGTATCATTGATGTGGTCTTATCCTCACGAAGCAATAGTTACAAGTAGTAAGAAGCAGATAGAGGTTGAGAATAATACTGAAATTGTGATGAACATTCCCAGAACCATACATGTAGAAGCCTACAATCCTGAAGGCAAAATTTCTGTGATTGTTGAGAATAAGGATAACAATAACCTCTGGGTTGGCCTTCATGTGGATGACTATGCAGAAACCAGATATGTTCTCTCCGGACAGAAAGTATTTTATGGTGAATTCACTCACCTCGGACAGGGACAGCATACTATAATGATAAGATGGCTTGACCCTGACACCTACAGGCACACCTTCAAAGATTCTTTCTCAGAGAAGGTAGAAAATGTTACTCTGGGAAAAAATGAAAGCAGGCAGATTACCATAAGTACATACCTCTTCCAATAAAAAAGGTTATGCAACAGTCTCAACCGATGACCAATGGACTGAATTCCATAAGCGGTTATACATATATATTTAAAAGATTATGCTTTGGCAGATTGAAAATTATTCCAATTCTTGTCCTATTAACTTCTTTTAAAAAGTAGTTTGGCAAAACCTTTATAAATGATTATAATAGAATATCTAATCATAAAGTATTGATATGAATAGGAGGTTTAATATGAATAATAAATCTATAAGCCCTGTAATAGCAACAATTATACTTGTGGGTATTGCTATAGGCGCCTCTGCTCTGCTGTATTCTTGGTTCTCAGGAATTCAAAGTGGAACCCAGCAGGTTGGTGGGCAGACAGCCGGAAGTATAACTCTGGCAACAGGGTCAGCCATGAAAATTGACACAGTAACTAATACAGGCAATGTGACTGTGAGAAATATAGGCTCGGTAAATCTCACCTATATTACAGGTACAGATACAAACAGTGGCACTACCACATCCTGCGCGGGCAATGTGGCATCGCTATCGCCAGGTACAAGTAATAATGATACAATAAATTGCAACTTGACATCTGGAGTCAACAGTATACAGGCCATATCCGGCGAAGGCGCAACTGCAACCTACGAGAAGTTACTGTAAATGGAGGAATAATTAATGGGATTTCTTAGAGAAAAGAAATCTCTAAGCCCCATTATAAGTGTGGTTCTACTTGTAGGTATAAGTGTGGCGGCAAGTGCTCTAGTTTATGCGTGGTTTATTGGTATGGAGAAGGGTGCAGGAGAGGCAACAGGAGGAACTGCAGTAAGGACTACTCAGGCAACTGCGGCAGCAATTCTTATGACCAATGTGGATTTAAACAATGGTGTCAACGTAACAGTAGTCAACATAGGGTCAGTGAATGTAACAGGTCTCACGCTCTATGTTGATAACAGTGTAGTGCCTTCAACTGGACAGCATTATGTAAACAAGAATGGCGTTACTACCCTAGCCAACCTCAGCAGCTATATAATGCCCTCTGGAGTGCATACCGTTAGAGTAGATTCAAAATATGGGGCTGAAGCCTCTCAAGTTGTGGTGAAATAATTCCACAATCCTCTTATTTTAAAGCTTTATTGAAGTTGCTATTTTTATAACACTCTACCGAAAAGTTTATGAAGGGGAGCTATTGTAATACTCTTTCTATCTATAAGGAGAATAAAGATGCTTCTTCCAGTACCTATGAAAAAAATTATGGCTGTAGTACACAGGAGTAGAAAGGATGATATCCTTAAGGAACTTAAGGAAAAAGGTACTGTAGAGATAAGAGATGCTAGCGATAGTGATATTTTAGAGAAAATGTCTCTGGATAGGGGAAAAAGCTCCTGGGTGAGAATTGAAGCTTCGGAGAATATTTCAAAAATAGACGGAATAATTGATGTACTGAGTCAAGCTTCAGAAGATAGCCAGAGAATAACCTCTCTTGGCAAATATAAAGAATTAATCAGAGGGATACCCTCAAATCATAAAGAGATTTCAATAGCCTTCGAAGAAATTGCTGAGAGGCTTTTCCTTATCGAAGACAAAGTCACCAACTTAAACAATAACCTAAACAGTATAAGGAAAGAGATAGAAGAGTTCGAAGGTTATAAGAATATTGTGAAAAGACTGGAGAAATTCAATATCGGTCCCAAGAATCTAAGAGGGTTGATGAAAACACATGCTTTCTTTGGAAATGTTCCCAAAGATGACCTTCCTGCCGTGGAAGAAGAGCTTAATGTAAAACTTCCTGCTTATGTCCTTGAAAATATGGAACTTGACAAGAAGATAGATATAATAATTCTAATTACATACTCCGAATACGAAGCTGAAGTTACAAGGATACTCAGAACTCATCACTTCGAAGAGATAGAGATTCCCCTTAAGATTATTCCATATACCCTCGGAGAAACAAAAGTAAAAATCGATGAAAATCTGAAAGAGTTAAAGGAAGAGGAGGAGAATATCCTTGATGAGTTAAAAGAAATTGCTTCAAAGGAAATGGAAAATCTTCTGAGATACAGGGAATTTTTAAGTGCCGCAAGAAAACTGGATGAAGTAAACAGAAAATTTGCCAGTACAAGAGATACATATATCTTTCAGGGCTGGGTTCCAAGAAGCAAAGCTGAGGATATTAAGGAGTTAATAGAGGAACTATCCGAAGGTGAATGTATAGTCGAAATTAATGAGCCTGAGAAGGGAGATACCCCACCTACCCTTATCAATAACCCGAAAATCACCAAACCTCTTGAGGTGATAACCACAAACTATGGATATCCCAGTTACAATGAGCTTGACCCCTCTTCAATTATCGGACTTACTTTTCCAATTATCTTCGGCTTTATGTTTGGAGATATAGGTGAGGGAGTTATTGTTGCTCTTATCGGTTATATGCTTGGTTTCAGGTTGAAGGTTGGAAAAAATGCCAGGAAACTTGGGAGGACTCTGATTCTATGCGGTATCTCTGCTACAATTGTGGGATTCCTGTATGGAAGCCTTTTTGGTCTTGAAGGGAGATCCATGAAGCATTATCTTGGCTTCGAACTCAAACCACTATGGATGAGTATAAATCCAATCAGTACCTCTAGTATCACTGCCATCAACATTCAGAATGCAGTTCTCTTCTCCCTTGAATTTGGAGTTCTACTTATCTCCCTTGCATTAGTTTTAAATGTTATAAAGCTCAGTCTTCAAAAGGAATATAAATATGCCTTTGTACATCCATCCGGTGTTGCAGGTTTATGGTTCTTTCTCGGTTCGGTAGTGCTTCTGTTTCACTATGGTCTGAACCTCATGTCTATCATTGCATCCCAACTTTCACTTGTATTATTTTATCTTCCCCTAGTTGTTATTATTATTGGAGAATGGAAGGTTAGAGGGCAAAGCCTGGGAATGTCTTTGTTTGACAGTGTTTTTGATGTAGTACTAAGATATCTCTCAAATGGTCTGAGTTTTGTAAGGATTATGATTATGGGAATCATTCATGCTGCCTTCGCAGGTATGATGGTAATGGGAATGGGCGGAGTGAGTAATCCTATCCTTATCAGTATTATATTTATATTCGGAAATATAGGCATAATTATCATGGAGACGTTCATGTCCTTTATACAGGATCTCAGGTTGCACTTTTATGAAATTTTCTCAAAGTTTTATGCTGGAAATGGTGTACAATTTAATCCATTAAAAATATCTTTCAAATTCTTAGAAAAATAAATAAATGTTAAATATTATAGAATAAAAATCAATACAGAGGTGAAATGTATGAAAGCAGGATTGTATCTTGTAGCAATAGTTTTGTTAGCAGGTTTTGGAATGGTATATGCTCAGGGAGGAGCAGCAGCTACAGGCACAGCAGTAACAGCCAATGTAGCGGCGCAGACAACAAATAATATAAACTCAGGTCTCTATGCAATAGCTGCAGCTCTCGCAATCGGTCTGGCAGCAATAGGTGCTGGTTTTGGTATAGGAGGTACAGGTAGTGCAGCCATTGGTGCCATTTCAGAGAACCCAAAGAATGCAACATGGGGTCTTATTTTTGTGGCTCTGGCTGAGGGAATCGCTCTCTACGGACTTATAATATCCTTCATACTGATTACAAAGATATAAAACAAATGAGGCTTCAGAATGTCAGCAGGGAATTATGCTTATATCAACGCCAAAGTAGGTGCTCTAAGGTCCAAGATGCTCACTCAGGCTGACTACCGTTCTCTGATAGAGGTGTCCACCGCTCATGATATGTTTTCCCTGCTGAAAAACACAGCATATGGCAAGGAAATAGCAAAAATAAAGGACTACAATCTTCTTGAAGTTGAGAGAGTATTAAATAGCTTCCTGATGGATGAACATGAAAGGATTATTTATGGAATGATAGGTAATCCCGGACAACTCTTGGCACATCTATACTCAAAATATGACGCTTCCCTACTGAAGGAAGCCCTTACACTTAAGGCTGCGGGTTTTGATATAGAGGAATTATCAAAGCTGATGCCCACAAAAAAAATATCCCGGGCACTTCTCGATAGGATTGGCGAAGCAAAGGATATTAGAGAGGCTGTGGAAGTACTCAAAGACACAGAATATTATAAAGGTCTCAACAATGCACTTCAGGCATACAATGAGACAGGACTGATTTATACTCTAACTCTGGCTATTGACAGGCATATGTACCAGAGACTCTGGGTTATTTTAAAGAAGCTTACGGGCAGAGATAGAATTTCAGCCAAAGAGTTAATAGGTACTGAAATTGATATAATAAATATTATCTCTGCTCTTAGACTCAGGAACTACGAGGGCGATATAAAGGAGCTTCTCATACCTGTAAGGTTCAGGGCAAATGATGAAGTTCTCTATAGCCTTTCCAGAGTCAAAAGTCTCTCTCAATTGAGCTCAGAGGTGCCAAAGTTTGCCTACTGGAAAGTTATAGAGGGTGCCATAAAAAACAGAGATGCTATTGCAAGCTCATTACCTCTACAGAAAGCCGGGGGAGGAAATGTAGAGAGCCTTTTACCTGTGGAATATGAACTTGAAAGACTTCTTGTGGACAAAAACAGGAAAATGTTCTATGGTGATAGATTCCATATAGGCGTTCCTCTTGCCCATATCTATCTCAAAGGTATTGAGATAAGAAATATTATCTCGGCTTTCAAGCTAAAGGAAGCAAAAGTAGAAAATGTAAAAATAGAGAAATTTCTGATTTTACCTCTCTGAGAAATTATACCTTTCCTTAAAATTTTTCTTTTTTTAGCAGGATTCATGATTTATTGAATTTGTGGGGCATACTTCTACACAGGAGCAACATTCAATACATGCATCCATATTGACAGGTTCAGATTTATTATTCACCAGCTTGTAAACATAAGCAGGACATATATCCACACATTCTCCACAACCTATACAGGTTTCCTTGTTGACTTCAATTACTACCATATAAAACACCTTACATTAAATCTTAATGCGAGCAGCGGGATTCGAACCCGCGCCAGAGGCTTGGGAAGCCCCTGTCCTGACCCCTAGACTATGCTCGCACACAAGTCTAAAGCCTGAATATCATCATTATTCATACCTGTAGGATTATCTTCTGATTCCCATAAAAATAGTCAGAATTATTATCAAAACTATAATTGCATAGAGTAACTTTCTCATATCCATGGTTAAAAGACTTTCTTTTACTCTCTGTTGAAACGATGGCTTAACAATCCTACCTGCCCTATCCTTATACTCTTTTCTGAAGGGCTCATAAATCCACTCCTCTATAGCCTTTGTTCTATTTTCCTTAAACTTTTCCAGCCCAATGCATTGATGATTCTCTGGCAATCTGTGTTCCCCACAAAATTTTCTTCCACAGAACTTGCAGGTGAAGGGAAGAGTTTCAGTTTCCCCGCATAAACTACATTTCGCCATTGATTATTTTCTCCTTTTTTCCAGTTCTTTATAAATCTCTTCCAGCTCTATCCCTTTATAACCGAGAGACACCATTATATGAAAAACAAGGTCAGCGCATTCATAAATAATATCTTCTCTTTTACTGCTTTTTGAAGCAAGAATAAATTCAACTGCCTCTTCCCCAACCTTCTGAAGTATTCTATCCTCGCCACTGTCAAAGAGACTGCAAACATAACTCTCTTTCCTGGGATTTTCTTTTCTGTCTTTTATAACCATGAAAAGCTCATCAAGTATTTCAGCACTCACGATTCTTACCTCCAACTATCCGTGTTATAACTCCTCTTTCACCTTCATCAACTATTTTAATATCATCAATAGTGTCCAATCCCATAGCTCTGGCTGTACGCTCCATGCCAAGCTCTATATCCTTATCAAGTACTATAATGTAGGCGTCTATCTCCTTTATGCCCAGTCTTTTTGCTGCCAGTGCTCTATGATGTCCATCAACGAGTATAATTCTGTTTCCAACACTTATTACAACTATGGGTTCGGCAAGACCACGCTTGAGTTCATATTCTCTACCCCGAAATTCATCCGGTTGAATCTTGTTCTGAGTGGGCCTGAGGTCTAAAATCTTAATATTGCCAATGCGGACATAAGAACCGATGTTATACAGTTTCTCAAGGGATTTCTGAAGCTTTTTAACTTTTGCAGGAGTGGCTCTCTCTATATGTGACCTTATAACGTCCGTATTAGTCACAATACCTACAAGATTGCCGTCTTTATCAACAACAGGAAGTCTGGAAAAACCCATCCTAAACATTACTCTTGCTGCATCTATAAGATTTGTATCAGGAAAGGTAACTGTAACCTTCTCTGTCATGACATCTCTGACCCTGGTTCCCATGCGTATAACAAGGTCTCTTGTTGTTATAATTCCTATTATACTCCTACCTTCAACCACAGGAAATCCATCATGGTTAGTTTCCTGCATTATTTTGATAATTCCATCAAGGCTCTGGTCAGGGCTGACTATAATCACATTTTTAGACATATAATCTTTTACCTTCTGACTTTCCATAGCTTCTGGGTTTTGATTAACATTAGAAATATCAGTTCCACGTCAGCTTCATATGAGCATATATTTTACAATTGGTAAAAGGTATAAAAAACTGTACTTATATGGTGAAAAAACTCCTTGATGAACTCAGGTGGCATCCAGAGAAGAGCCTTGAGGATGTGGAAATAGTTTATCTTCACAGAGGCGCTCCTGACGACAGAAAAACAGTAAAAGCTACTGAAGTCAAGAGGTTTGACAGAGGCTACTTTGTGCTTCTCCATCACGGCAGAGAGGTATATATTCCATATCACAGAGTACTTGAGATAAGGAGAGGAGAAAAAGTGCTCTACAGAAAAAAATCCTAAATTTTTTATTATAGTTAGAGGAAACTTCTCTTCAGATGGATATACCCAGAATTTTAATCTCAGGCACATCCAGCAGAGCTGGAAAGACGATAATCTCTATTGGAATAATGCGTGCGTTGAGAAACAGAGGTTATAAAGTTCAACCTTTCAAGATTGGGCCTGATTTTATAGACCCGAGTTATCATAATTTTGCAACGGGGAGAATAGGAAGAAATATTGATGGTTTTATGATGAGCCCCGAGGATATGGTAGAGGTTCTTGTCAGGGGCTCCAGAGGAGCAGATATCTCAGTTATTGAGGGTACTATGGGGCTATATGACAGCCACAATGCTCTTGACCCTGAAGGCAGTACAGCAGATGCAGCCAGAATTTTGAAGGCTCCAGTTGTACTAGTTGCCAATATTGAGAGGATTTCGAGAACTGCAGCAGCCTTTGTTCTGGGTTATAAGCTGTTTGATAAGAATTTAAATCTCGCAGGAGCAATTTTAAACAGGGCAGGAAATCCAAGGCATGCCTATAAAGCTAAAACCGCTATTGAACAACTGGCAGAGATGAAGGTGCTCGGAGTCGTATACAGAAATAACAGTCTAACAATACCTGAAAGGCACCTTGGTCTGGTTCCTGCCTATGAGAGAGAGAGGCTTGAGGAGCTTTTTGATTCTCTGGCTGATATTATGGAGAAGAGCATAGATATTGAAAAGCTGATAGACATAGCCCAAAATACCAGAGAAATTGAGGAATATAGAGAAAATCCGTTATTCATTCAGAAAAAGAAATTGAATCTCAGAGTTGGAGTAGCCAGAGATAGTGCCTTTAATTTCTACTATCAGGACAATATAGATGCTTTTTCTTCTGCCGGCGCAGAGATAGTAACTTTTGATACAATTAATGACAGAAGGTTACCAGAATTGGATGCTCTCTATATAGGGGGAGGCTTCCCTGAAGTTCAGGCTTCTCATCTTGAAAGAAATTCTTCAATGAAAGAAGAAATCTATGAATTCTGCAGTTCCGGCAAACCCTGTTATGCTGAATGTGGCGGACTAATGTACCTTGGTGAGAGTATAACCACAAAAGAAGGCGATGAGTATGAGATGGCTGGTGTACTGCCATTGAAAACTGAGATGAAGAAGAAATTTCAGGCTCTGGGCTATGTCAGAAGCAGAGTCGAGAAGAGTAATCCTATAGCTGATAGAGGAGATATTCTTCTAGGACATGAATTTCATCACTCAAAAGTTGTGCCTACAGGAAAACTGAAGTTTGCATATAAGGTGATTAGAGGCAAGGGTGTTGGTGACAGTAAAGATGGTATTATACTCAGAAATACTCTTGCCAGCTATATCCATCTGCATATTCTTTCATATCCAAAGATGGTTGAGAATTTTCTGTCAACTGCCGAAAGTGCGAAGCATGAAGGGTAGCTCTTACCTCAAAGATTTTCCAGAGCATTCTCCAATCTCTTCAACTGATTCTGGATATATTCTATACCTGCATAGCGGCCATCAAGTGTTAAAAGGGATACTCCTGAAGAGAGCAGCTCTTTTGTATGGGATATCCAATCTCTTTCTTCAAAATTAAGTATGTGATTACGGCAATCCTTATCAGGAATAACTCTATAATTCCTTCCTTTTTTATCCCTTATAGAATATTCACCTTCAATACAGGGCTTCGAGCAGGAGCTGCCCCGGGTACCCTCCAGAGATGTATTCAAAATACAGTTTCTGGTTATCATAGCTTCAGGATATCCCCATACAAGAATTTCAAGAACTCCTGAACCATTAGAAAAAGGTTTAAGTGAATCCTTACTAAGAGCAAACCTTCTTTTTACAAGCTCTTTTATCTTTTCTCTTTCCAACTCCAGAGACAGTGATATCCTTTCTACAAAGGACTCCATGTACAGTACAGTAAAATGATTTGTAACATTAAAGGATGTGTCGGCAAAAAGATGAGCATCCTTGAAAGCTCTTTTAATAAACAATGCCTGCCCAGGGTTGGATATCTGATATTTATCTATTCCCCTTTCCTTCAGTTCATCCAGAAGCTTACCGAAGTATCCGAAAAAGCTGTCATGTGTGATTCTTGGCAGTTTAAGAACAAACTCTTTATTCTCTTTCCTGCATAGCTCATTTATTTCAAGGATTTCCTGTAACTTCTTAGGAATAACCTTTTCGGAAAGTCCATAAAGGCAGTCATAGTAAAGTATATCCCAGCCCTTTCCAGATAGTTCCCTTACCTTTTCAGCATTTTCAACAATGATTCCAATCCTGTGGGTTTTTTCAGGGATAATCTCCTCGCTCAGGTCATCTTCATATTCAATTGTTTTTTTCTCTTCTTGTTTGCATTGCTTTTTATGTAGAACCAGACACTCAAGAAGGCGCCTCCGCAAAGCCTTGAACTCCCCTGGGAGCAGAAAAGGTCTGCCCCTTAACTCTACATTTACTCTTTTTACATTGATAAAAGGAAGACCTGTCTTTTCAAGCCACCTGACTATCTCCATCTCCTGAACAGGATTCTTTCTTGCCTTCAAAACAGGA
>QIGD01000024.1 GCA_003229935.1 Methanobacteriota archaeon
TGGGATACACCGATTTGATGCCTGTTCGAGGTCTAGCACAAGATACACCTATGACTCAGGAAGCCCACGACTTTAGTCGTGGGTAGTTCACATGTTATCATTCCATAAAGATGTAATAATATGATTAACCTTACAGACAAGCAGATTATGGTTCTCAGGATTTACCTTAAGAACCCTAACCTGAATCAGAAGAAGCTGGCAGAAATGTGTAACATCACCCAGCCAGAGTTTTCAAGACTGCTCTCGAGAGCAAAGAAGAATATTAAGAAATCTATAAGTACTGTTACCTTCATTAAAGAGTTAGGTTATCTTCTTACAGGAGAGTTGCCAGAAATGGAAGAGTGTGTAGAGAAACTAAGAGAGGTAGTATACCAGAATACCCTCGGTGGAGATTTTTATGTTTCAGAGGAGCATATATTCAGAACTATGAAGCAGATATATGGTTTTACTGAAGAAGAAACAGGGAAATGCCTTGGAGAACTCAGAAAGAGTGGTTTTATAGTTGAAAAAGAGGGAAAGATCTTTTTAAATTAATTCTTTGTTTTAGAAGACTCATAAACCAGAGTTTGCATCTTCTCTATCTCTTTATTTGTGTCTATACCTTCAGGGCAGGCAACCAAACAGGCACCACAGGATGTGCAGAGATACAAACCCTCCTCAACAGCTATGGTGAGTCTGCCCAGATTATCTCTTACATCATGGTGAAATCTTGCAAGTATTCTGAATAGCA
Organism: Methanobacteriota archaeon; assembly: GCA_003229935.1. Taxonomy (GTDB): domain Archaea; phylum Hydrothermarchaeota; class Hydrothermarchaeia; order Hydrothermarchaeales; family BMS3B; genus BMS3B. The sequence goes on from QIGD01000024.1 coordinate 731, forward strand.
GTGGACCCGCAAATTCTTTTGTATTTGTAAACACAGGGCAGACGCTCATACAGGAATAGCATTCAATGCAATCTTTGAGCTTTGAAATTCTCTTCAAATCTCTCAGCAGCATAGGCTCGAGAGTGTCTGACTTCTTTGTTCCTCTGTGAATAAAAGGTCTGAGTGCCCTAATTCTTGGATAACTCATCTGAGTGGCAACAGCAAGGTCTTTAATTACAGGGAAGTTTCTGAGAGGTTCGAGGAGTATTCCATCTTCAACATCAGTCCTGCAGGCAAGGACAGGTTTCTTGTTAGCCCTGAGGGCACATGAGCCACATTGACCTGCTCTGCAGGAACTCCTGAAAGCTATGTTGGCGCCATACTCTGAGTTGACATAATTCAGAGCATCAATAATCTTCATATGCTTTTCATATTCTCTTATAACATAATCCTCATAGCGAGGTTCATTATCTTTTTGGGGATTATAACGAAAAACTGTAATTTTCATAATATCATGGCTTCATTTTTGTTATTAAAGGAGCTTCAGTGTAAATTTCAATACCATCATTAATTTTAGAAAGTATTATGTTTTTCAACCACCTTCTGTCTTCTCTGGGATAATCTTTCCTGAAGTGAGCGCCTCTGCTCTCTTTTCTCATGAGAGCTGCCCTAGTAATTATCTCTGCCACAAGAAGCATATTTTCTAGGTCAACAGCAGCGAGAAGTTCTAGGTTGTATCTTAGCCCGCTCTCTACTTTAATTGAATATATTTCATTTTTTATCTCTTTTATCTCTGCAATGGCTTCTTTAAGACTTTTCTCAGTCCTTATTATTCCAACATTCTGCCACATAGTAGTCTGAAGCCTTGCCTTGAGTTCATAGGGGAGCACACCTTCACCTTCCTCAAATCTGTAAAGTCTATCATGCTCCTCATCAAGAACTGCATAGTTGATATCTCCATAAGGGAGTTTTCTGGCTTCTTTTGCTGCATATTCTCCGGCTATAGAGCCAAAAACCTGGGTTTCTGCAAGACTGTTCCCTCCAAGTCTGTTTGCACCGTGCACTCCTCCACTTACCTCGCCACAGGCAAAGAGATTGCTTATACTACTTCTGCATACCTCATTTACTCTTATTCCACCCATGAAATGATGAGCGGTTGGTGAAACCTCCATGGGTTGCCTTCTTATGTCTATGCCGACATCAAGAAATTGCTTGAGCATTGTACCAAGCTTTTGCTTTATAGTTTCATCAGGGAGGTGAGAGATATCAAGATAAACCCCGCCATGTTCAGAGGCTCTACCCTCCTGAATTTCACTGAAAATTGACCTCGTCACAATGTCTCTTGTGGAAAGCTCCATCTTCTCCGCATCATAGCGAGCCATAAACCTTTCACCCAGGGAGTTGTATAGCTTTCCTCCTTCTCCACGGACAGCTTCAGTGACAAGAAGGCCTTTTGAAGAAGATGGGAATACCATACCTGTCGGATGGAACTGTACCATCTCCATATCAACAAGTTCAGCACCAACTTTGAAAGCCATAGCATAACCATCACCTGACTTCTGAAATGGGTTTGTTGTTATGGAATATATTCTTCCAGCACCGCCTGTAGCTATAATAAAAGCCTTTGCCCTGAAGAGAAGGAAACGGCCATGGATTAAATCCAGACCTGTTGCTCCTACCACTCTGCCTTCAGAAGTCAAGAGGCTTGTTATGGCAACCTCCTCGAGAACATCAACATTCTGCCTTGTTACCTCTTCCCTAAGGGCAAACATAATTTCATGTCCTGTCCTGTCACCCTTATGCACAGTTCTTCTAAATCTCTGGCCACCAAAGTATCGCTGTGACAGCTTATCTGGAGTAATTCTATCAAAGGCTCCTCCAAAGCGCTCTAGGTCTATTATTCTTATCTTTGCCTGGCCTACAAGAATTTCAACCAGTTTCTGATTGTTGAGATACCTCCCCCCGTTTACAGTATCTTCGAAATGATACTGTTCGTTGTCCTCCTTATCAATAAAACCAAAAGCTGCATTGTAACCACCTTCTGCCATCACAGTACAGCCGCTCCTTCCAAAGAGTCCCTTGACAACAACAAGCACATCAACATTGTGTTTCTTTGCCTCTATGGCTGCTCTTGCACCTGCTCCACCTCCCCCTATAATAAGCACATCGGTCTGATAAACATCATCTACCGTTTCCATTCCTTTACCTCTTATGGCAAAATTTTATGTGAGTTGTGAGTTATAAGTAATAAGGGAGAAATAGCGGTCGCGACGGGATTCGAACCCGCGACTCCCGGCTTAGAAGGCCGGTGCCCTATCCATGCTAGGCTACGCGACCACCTTAATTTGAAGAACAATATTGTTAATAAAAATTATTGCATCAGAAGTATAACACTCAGCAAATAGAAGATATGATATATTCACACGGCTAAAGACCGTTGGCTTTCTGCCCATCGATTTTGTAATTGCAGTGATGTTAAATAACAAAATCCATAAAACATCTGACTTTTGTTTGAATTCCGAATATACTTGCACTTTCTCCGGCACAAATCCTTGAAATTTCTCCAATTTCTTGTCTTAGTTTTTCTTCGAGAGCCTTATTCCTCCTTCTCATCAATCCTCCTGAATAGTGAACAAGGACTCCCACTATGAAAATAAGAGTACCATCACTTAATGTTGTTGCTACAGTGACATTGGTTTTGTTAGCTCTGTCATTCTGACCCAGCAGCTGCTCGAACATATTCCTAAATTCTACAATGATATTTCCTATACTCATACCATGTATAAAGTACTCAGAAGTTATTATATTCATAATTTCTGCATTTTTATCGACAGTATCAGATCTCTTGAAGATATTTTCATCTTTAGTCAAAGGTGTGGATGTCTTTTTTGTTTCTGTTATAGTCTTATCCACAATCTCCTTCTTTTCTGGTTTGACATTGACTATCCTTTTAAGGTACATTTTAAGGAGAGGAATATTCAGCTTTTTTTCAGAATCTAAATAAACAATTTTTTCGTTATTATAAATACCCAGATAAGATTTCCCGTTACTTTTTTTAATGACTATTTCTTCCAGACCTTCAATATCAAAAAGTACAGAAAGTTTAAATGCAAGCTCCTCCTGATTTTCCACATCGCATGCAAATACTTCTCCATTTTTCTCAACAAGCATGCACCAGTTTATATACTTAAGACTGCTTTTAAGCTTCTCTAGCTTCTCTTTCATAAGGACACCTCTGATATTATCTCCATCACACCAGAAACAACTGTTGTATATGACGTACTTTTTTCAAAAAAAACCACCACGTCAGAGGGGCCGTATCGTACAATTACAGCTTTAAAAGACGAGAATTTCAATCTTGCCGATTCATACTCCTCGCACAATTCAGCAACGAGCGCAGTTGATATGACCGCCATATCATTGAAATCCTTCTTTTCCTCAACATGTATAACCTCTCCATCCTCTAGTATGTAGCAGGCAAGCACATTCTCCATTGCTGCAACATCGTTCGCAAGTTTATATGCTATAATTTCATCCATATCTATCATCCATGGCATTTTTAATAATCTGTGCTACCTCTTCATCGGAGGGCTCCTTTAATTTGAACCTCTCCATAATTTCATTTCTGAAAACCTCTGGCTCATGAAATATTTCATATATATCAAGCATTGCCCTATTATCTATCAGAAGATTCTGATAATCTCCTTCCCAGTATACCAGATTGCCATTTTTAAATATAAGACTAACTTTTCTGGCCTTCTTTGAAAATGCATTTATGATAATATTGTCATATTTCTGTGAAATTTCATCAAGACATTCAGATATATTAGTGGTTGTAATATAATCCACTTTAGTTACAAGATATTCACCATTTTTTAGTTTTATTTTTTTGTCTGGTTTATAAAGTGCAATTATCATTTCCTTCTTATTTTTCAGAAGCTCCTCATTGCCAGAAATAATTTTTCCAAAGTGAATCTGAAATATTAACTTTCCATCTGTAGCTCTTACAAGGTGATCCTTTGAGAGAATTATTAAATCTTTAATATCTACAGCATCTTTATATACCTTTATAGGCTCCATATCCTCGCCTCTTCCTATAACTATTTTATTCTGCAAGATTCACTTTGATATGAATGTTGACCATGTGGGGGCCACCACAAGCACACTACAAGGCGATATTTCAGCCACTTCCTGAGCAGTACTGTTTTTAAATGCTGGATTTGGTATATTAACACCAATTATAATTATGTCCGCACCAATCTCTCTGGCAGCTTTCACAATTTCTTCAGAATTGTTACCTATCTTTACAATCTCCTCTGCCACTACCCCGCTCTCCTTTATACTTGTATTTGCTATTTCAAGAGCTCTTTTCCCTCTTTCACTTAGAAGCTCTCTGAGGTTTCTACCCTCTTCTTTAAAGGACCTAAGAGTTTCTTCAAACTGTGCCTCCCCCACCAACTCATATTGATAAACATCAGTCATTGGCGCTATATACACATATTTAAGCTCACAATCAAAACTTTTGGCAAGCTTAACCCCCATGTGTAGGGCTTTGATTGAGCCAACATTCCCATCAAGAGCTACAAGCACCTTTTCAATTACATCTTTTCCCATTACATATTGCTTGTTTTATAGCCAACTATTTATATCTTTCGAAAATTTAAATCAGATGTTGTATCCCATAATTGTTTCCTACTTCTTTTCTCATACATTCACCTCTGTAAGTAGCCATTTTTGTGAATAGTAAATTATTCTTTCAGGTGGCAACTTCCTTAAAAAGGCTTTAGCTGGTGTTTCCAGCTCATCCATGTTAAGACTCATATGTGGTTTAATCTCATTATGCCATTGCACCAGCTCATCGATTGAATTAAACAGGCATAGTTTCTGTGCTACAGTCCCATAGAACCTTTCCACTTTTCCGTTGGTTTGCGAGTGATTAACCCTTCCAATGATATGTTTTATATCATTAACTCTAAGCTACCTGACCTCAAATCCTATTTTTCTATTCTTCTTTTGACTTCCCTGTAGAAATGAAGTACATCGCCAAGACCCCTTCTGAATCTATCCTTGTCCATTATCTCCCTAGTCTCTGCATCCCAGAACCGACAGGTATCTGGACTTATTTCATCCGCAAGAATGAGCTTTCCATCTCCTGTATATCCAAACTCCAGCTTAAAGTCTACAAGTATAATGCCTTTTTTTAACAGGAATTCACTGAGAATATCATTGACTTTCAGAGTTATTCTCTTCATTTCCTTCATTTCTTCCTCGGAGCTTACAAGTTTAAGAGCCATGGCAATATCCTCGTTAATCATCGGGTCATGGTATTCATCACTCTTGAAACCGAACTCAACCACATGTGGTGAGAGCTCCTGCCCATCCTTGAAAGGGTATCTTCTGACAAAGCTGCCAGTAGCAAAATTCCTGCATATCACCTCAACCCTGATAATTTCAACTTTCTTTGCGACATGTCTGTTTGGCTTCTCAAATTTTATAAAATGAGTTGGTATTCCGTTTTTACTGAGAAGCTCCATAAATTTTGCGGAAATTTCTGCATTGAGCTGGCCTTTTCCTTCTTTTGTGGCTTTTTTTGCTCCGTCACCAGCTGTTAAATCATCTCTGAACTCTATAAGCACTTTATCTTCATCAAGCTCATAAACATCCTTTGCCTTTCCTCTATAGATAAGTTTCATAATATTTAGGCAAATAACCCCTCTTTCTCCATAGAATGTAGAAATTGCCCTTTTTCACCTCTTTTAAAATTATATTCCTTTTTCATGTTTTATCTACCAATATTACATATTTTCCATAATTATAGGCACCTTTTACTTTACAGAATAACCTTTTATGCTCTACCAAATCGTTAGGTTGTAACCTATATCTCTTCCTTCTTATGGAAGGTTTAAAACCTTTTCTATTGGTCTGCAAACTCCTGTTATTCCTTCTTGTTTGGGTTAACTCATAACTCCTGTTTCTTTCCTGTACGTTCCCATCAGCAATCGCGAAAACATCATTAATATGGCTTTTTTTAACCATAATTTAATCCAATTATATTTTGTAATATAACCATAAGTTTTACCACATTTTAAAATTTTAACTAATATATTCCTTCTATTTCTCCTGTGATTTTTTTCTGCTCTAACAATCTGGAGATTCTCTTTCTCAAGGTTAATTCATCTGAAATCAATTCACTCTTCTCTGTTACAACACTGAAACCAATTGTTGTGTATCCAATATCTATGCCCAGTGTAAGAGCCTGTTTATTTTCACCTGTTGTGTATTTTAGCTGTATGATAAAGGGTCTTCGCTGAACTACTGTTGCTTTTTCCTGTTTAAGGAGTATTTTTGCCTTTCTCGGTCTTGTAAGCATCAGAGATTTTCCACACATATTTAAGACATAGACTCGCAGGTCCTTCCTAAGCGGAGTTGTTGTTGACAAAGTACTGCAAGCAAGGGCACACTGAGAGAGTTTCCTCTCTGGTCAATGCCTCACTTACAGAGCAGGGGACTTGAGGAGCATCACCTGATGTATTCTTTAACTCTACAAATAACTTCTGCATTCTTTAATGCCTCCTAATCAACCAATTGCTCTTATCCCTCATGGAACAAGCCCCATTTTAACAGGAGTGATTGACAACATCACCTGAAATCTTCCAGTCTGAGCTCGTTGAAATGCTCAGAATAGTATTCTTCAAGACTTCTTATAGCAATCTCACCTTCTCTCATACTCTCTATTGCCCTGCATGTTGCCTCAGCGGCAGCAAGAGTTGTTATGTAGGGTATTTTAAGCTCAACAGCATATCTCCTTATATAATAGCCATCACTATAAGGCACCTTTCCTGCCGTGGGTGTGTTGATTATAAGGTCAATTTCACGTCTGCGCATTAAATCCAGAACATTTGGTTTACCCTCACTAACTTTCCTCACCACTTCTGCTGGAATACCTTCTCTTGCAAGACATTTAGATGTACCGTCAGTGGCAAGAATATCAAAACCCATACCATAGAGCCTTTTTGCTATATCTGATATACCCCTACGGTGTCTTCCTGCTACACTTATAAACACCTTTCCTTTATCTGGTAGATTATTGCCTGCTGCAATCTGAGCCTTGTAGTAAGCTCTCCCAAAATCAAAATCTATTCCCATGACCTCGCCTGTACTTTTCATTTCAGGGCCCAGTACAGGGTCAACACCTGGAAGCTTTAGGAATGGAAAGACAGCTTCCTTCACTGCCACATGTTTTATCTTCCTCTCACCTATATAACCAAGTTCTCTGAGTTTTTTCCCCATAATCACCTTTGTTGCGAGTTTTGCCATAGGTACGCCAATGGCCTTGCTTACATATGGTACAGTTCTTGAGGCTCTGGGATTTGCCTCCAGCACATATACCTCACCATCCTTAACAGCATACTGTACATTGAGAAGGCCTATGACTTTAAGTTCTCTTGCCAGCTTCATTGTATAATCCTTAATTTTTTCTGTTACCTCCCTGCTAATATTCTGTGGAGGTAAAACACATGCACTATCGCCAGAATGCACTCCTGCATGTTCAATGTGCTCCATAATCCCTCCGATGAAAACATCATGACCGTCACTCACTGCATCCATGTCTATTTCAATTGCATTCTCAAGGAACTTATCTACCAGTACGGGGTGCTTCTCACTGACATAAATTGCTTCCTGCATATATCTCTCAAGCTGGCTTTCATCATAAACTATCTCCATGGCTCTTCCACCGAGCACATAACTTGGCCTTACAAGTACAGGATAGCCTATTTTCTCTGCAATCTCTCTGGCTTTTTCCGTATTTGTGGCTGTGCCGTACTCTGCCTGAGGTATTCCAAGCTTTTTTAGCACTTCTGTAAAACGTTCTCTGTCTTCTGCCCGGTCTATATTCTCTGGCGATGTGCCAAGAACATTTATACCTCTTTCTGCAAGAGGCATGGCGAGGTTTAAAGGGGTCTGACCTCCAAACTGCACTATAATGCCATAAATATTCTCTTTCTCAATTACTTCAAGGACGTCCTCTAGGGTTATTGGCTCAAAGTATAACCTGTTGCTTATATCATAGTCTGTAGAAACTGTTTCGGGATTGTTGTTCACTATAATACTCTCCACACCCTCCTTACGAAGAGTTAAGGAGGCATGGACACAGCAGTAATCAAACTCTATTCCCTGACCAATTCTTATCGGTCCTCCACCTATAATCACAACTTTCTTTTTTCTACTGCTTTTAATTTCATCACCACTCTCATAGGTGGAGTAGTAGTATGGTGTCTTAGCTTCGAACTCGGCAGCACAGGTATCCACCATTTTAAATGCAGGTGTGACACCCAGCTTCTTCCTTTTTTTTCTTATACTTTCTTCTCCTCCGCCAATTATATTTGCAATCTGTATGTCGCTGAAACCAAGACTTTTTGCATTTTTGATAAGCTTCTCATTAACAGTTTCGAGAGTATATTCCAAAAGAGTTTTTTCCATCTCAAGTATATTCCTGATTTTATATATGAAAAAGGGTGATATTTTTGTTAGTTCGACAATTCTTTCAACAGATACTCCTGCTCTCAGAGCATCGTATATATAAAAAATTCTTTTATCTGTGGGATTAGATAGGTTATCTTCGATTTTCGTTATATTTGTTTCAGGTTCTCTACCGTCGCAGCATAAGCCATTGCGTTTTATATCCAGACTCCTGATAGCTTTCTGAAGGCTCTCTTCAAAGCTCCTGCCTATCGCCATAACCTCGCCGGTACTTTTCATCTGCGTACCAATATGCTTCTCCGCATCTCTGAACTTATCAAAAGGCCATCTAGGTATTTTTGTTACAATATAATCCATAGCAGGTTCAAAGCTGGCTGGAGTCTCTCTGGTAACGTCATTTGGTATTTCATCCAGACTAAAACCCACTGCAATTTTGGCAGATATCTTTGCAATAGGATAGCCTGTTGCCTTGCTTGCAAGAGCTGAAGAGCGGGATACTCTCGGATTGACTTCTATAACATGATATTCCCACTTTTCGGGGTTAACAGCAAACTGGATATTACAGCCTCCAGCAATCTCCAGTGCCCTTATTATCTTCAGAGCAGCGCTTCTGAGAATCTGATGTTCTCTGTCACTTAAAGTCTGAGCAGGGGCAACGACTATACTTTCGCCTGTGTGAATCCCCATAGGGTCAATATTCTCCATGTTGCATATGGTTATGCAGTTATCATTTGTATCCCGCATAACCTCATACTCGTATTCATACCAGCCTAGGAGAGATTTTTCAATGAGAACCTGATTAACCATGCTTGCATCTACGCCTCTTGTAACTATCTCTTCAAGTTCCTCTCTGTTATGAGCAAAACCCCCTCCTGTACCACCAAGAGTGTATGCTGGCCTTATTATTACAGGATACCCAATTTTATTTACAGCTTCTAAAGCTTCTTCAAGGCTACTAACAGCAAAACTGTGTGGGACGGGTTCATCTATATTTCTTATAAATTGGGCAAATAGCTCTCTGTTCTCTGCCTTCTTTATTGTCTCAACGCCTGTTCCTAGTATGTTTACATTATACTTTTCAAAAACTCCGGCTTCAGCAAGCTTGGCAGTCAGGTTCAGACCTGTTTGCCCTCCCATTGTTCCAAGAAAACCCTCCGGTCTCTCCTTCTCTATTATCTTTGCCACAATATCGGGAGTTAAAGGTTCCATGTAAATTTTATCTGCAATTTCGCTGTCTGTCTGGATTGTGGCAGGATTGGAATTTACAAGGATAACCTCATAGCCCTCTGCTCTGAGGGATTTACAGGCCTGACTTCCAGAGTAGTCGAATTCTGCTGCCTGACCTATAATTATGGGTCCTGAGCCTATAACCATTATCTTCTTAATATCTTCTCTTTTTGGCATAGTTATGCACCATTTCAGCAAAAACATCAAACATGTATTCTGTATCTTTTGGTCCCGGGCTTGCCTCGGGATGGAACTGAGTCGTCATTATTGGCAGACTTCTGTGTTTAAGTCCTTCGCATGTACCGTCATTAAGGTTTACAAGTGTCTGATTGAATTCAGTACCTTCAAGGCTTTCAATACTCACGCCAAAGCCGTGATTCTGTGAGGTTATATATACTCTACCTGTGCTCAAATCTTTTACAGGCTGGTTTGCTCCACGGTGCCCGAATTTGAGTTTGAAGGTATGTGCACCCGAAGCTAGGGCAAGCATCTGGTGTCCGAGACATATACCAAAAGTTGGAATCTCGTGGTTCATCAACTCTCTGATTGTCTCTGTGACATAGGGTGCCTGAACAGGGTCCCCGGGGCCTGGAGAGATTACTATACCTTGCGGCTCCATGTCAAGAATTTCCTTTACTTTTAAAAAGGCTGGAATGACACTAACCGAAAAGCCTCTCTTCAAAAGGTTTTTCCTTATACTCCACTTCATACCGCAGTCTATCACAGCTATTCTCTCTTCTCCACTGCCATATTGGAGTATTTTCTTTGTTGTAACTTTTCTTACCAGATCTTTCTCCCCATAGGGCTTCTGAGCAAGTGACTTTTCCATGAGTTTGTGCACATCTATATCTTCTTTGCTTGTCTTCAATGCTCCCTGAATAACACCATACTCTCTCAGCTTTATTGTAAGTGCTCTTGTATCCACACCAGCTATACCCGGAATTTTCTGTTCTCTGAGGAAATCGTCAATATTCTCAAAACTGCTCCGATGGTAGGGCTCCTGACAATTCGCCTTTATGACAAAACCTTCGACATTTATTCTTTCACTTTCAAAATATTCAGTATTTATACCATAGTTACCAATCAAAGGATATGTCAGAGTTAGAATCTGGCCACTGTAGCTGGGGTCTGTTAAAGCTTCCTGGTATCCTGTCATACTGGTTGAAAAGACCACCTCTCCGTAGACCTCAGCTTCAGCCCCAAATCCTGAGCCCTCTATTACAGTACCATCATTAAGTAAAAGTACAGCCTTCATTAGAATCCCTTCTGCTTACTTATTTCAACGATATAAGTTTTGTGTATTGTTGTGAAACATTTTATAACTAAATAAGATAAAATAGCTACAGATATATATTATGAACCACATAGCTCAGAATGTGAAACTGTCAATCACCACCCATTAAAATGGGTGGCCTGCCTCGTGATAGACAGGGTAACAGATTGATTAGGAGGCATAGTAATATGCAGAAGTTATTGGTAGAGTTAAAGAACACACCAGAGGTTCCCCCTCAAGTCCCCTGCTCTGTAAGTGGAACATTAAACAAAGACAAAAGTCTCAGTGTGCACTGCATAGTACTGGTTAATAACAGCTCCAAAGAGGACCTACGCTCTGGCAAGAGTGGACAGGCGTTGAGCGTCGCTGTCATAAACATGCATAAGAAACCAATACCTGATATTGGTAGGAACAGTGAGCAGGTTGAAATATCTGCTGGTATTGATTGGATTAAGAATTATTACTCTTATACAAATTTTAAAATATGTGAGGTAGGGCAATTCCTCCACCCATTCAAATGGGTTATTATGAATATAACAGGAGCCACCTACGAAGTTGTTGCCGAATACCCTTATATAGAGAATTATCTCTCTAAAAAACTTGTTAATTACAGGGCTCTAGCAAGAGACATAAGACCAAGGGTTGCTACAAAGATTGGACGAGAAGTAAATATTCAGAGTATAGTCACAGCTTTAAGAAGACTCTCCTATGATAAAGACAGCAAAAAAGAACATGTTGACGATATTCTATCAAAAAGTGAAATTAGCCTTCGTTATGACCTTGTCCTGATTACCGTGGAACTGACAAGATATATCCATGGCAAGATTCTTGAGCTTCACAGAAATACTAGTGATGACGGTTACCTACTGCTTCAGGGGCTTGAAAGTCTCACAATTGTTGTTAAAGACTCTCACCTGAGCTTTCTTGAGAAGCTTTTTAAAAATAGCATTTTAAAAAAGATTGAAAATCTTGCAGGAGTTGTGGTTAAGAGCCCAGAAGATATAACGGATACCCCAGGAGTTATAACAAGACTAACCTCGCTTCTAAGTGCGGAGAATATAAACATTGTTGAGATGATGTCTTCATATTCAGAGACCTTTCTGCTTGTGGAGGAGGGGGATGCTCTTGCATGTATAGAAGCTATAAGAAGGGAGATGAAAAGAGCAAGAAGTATAAACTGACATACTCCCACGACTAAAGAGGCTGTCCGACAATTACTCTCAGTAATATAAAGACTGCTT
>QIGD01000025.1 GCA_003229935.1 Methanobacteriota archaeon
TGTTCAAGATGTGGGCTGATAGGCAATAGGAATGGTAAGATGTTTAAGTGCTCCCACTGTGGCCACGTTGACCATGCTGACGTAAATGCTGTGTTCAATATAGCATTGCGTCAAGGCATAGGTCAATCTGTTGCAGACAGAGATTTAACAGAAGGGGACACTGATATCCCTAAAGAGGCAACTCCAAGAACGATGGAGACCTTAGAACCCTGCGAACTTTAGTCGTGGGAGTATGTCAGAGGAGGCCATAAGTGCTTGTTTTAATTGATAAAAAAGGAAGAAAACATCTTGTCGATGAGAAGATTGAAGAGTACCACTCTAATTATGGAGTGCTTGACCTAACAAATGTTAAGTCAGGTGATGTGTTGGAAACTCATCTAGGGCATAAGTTCTATTGTGTAAAAGCTGATTTGCTCGATTATTATGAACGTCTTCCCAGAGCAGGTAGTATTATTCTTAAGAAAGACCTCGGAGCAATAATTGCCAACTGTGGTATAGGTTCTGGTTCAAGAGTTGTGGATGCAGGCACAGGTACGGGTGCAACTGCTATTTTCCTTGCAAATATTGTGGGTAAAGAAGGAAAAATATATACCTATGAACTGAGGGAAGACCATATTAAAATTGCCAGAAATAACTTTGAGTCAGCAGGATTAGATGATGTTGTTGAATCTAAGCTAGGAGATGTTAGAGAGGGTATTGAAGAGAGCGAGATTGATGCTGTTATCTTTGACCTCCCTGACCCCTGGCTGGCTGTTGATAAGGCATATAATGCACTCAGAATAGGAGGTTATGTTGCGGTTTATAACCCGTATATTGAGCAGATTCGCAAAGCATATATTGCCATGGAAGAAGCTGGCTTTAAAGAACTCAGGGCTATTGAACTGCTTGAAAGAGGGTTTGAAATAAAGGAAGTAGGTACAAGGCATAGGACAAGAAATATAGGTCATACAGCCTATCTTGCTTTTGGTAGAAAGTATAACCAAAATATATAAGCACGGAAAGGTAAAGGAGTATAGTGTTCAGATGGAATTTAAGGATAAAGACATAATTTCCATAAGGGACTTCTCTGTTGAGGAGATAGATTACATTCTCAAAGCAGCATCAAACTTTGAAAAGAAAAAGCCTAAAGCTATCCTTGATAATAAGATTCTCGCAACTCTCTTTTTTGAACCGAGCACCAGGACAAGGCTTAGTTTTGAATCAGCAATGCATCGCCTTGGTGGTGAAGTTATAGGTCTGTCAAGACCTTCTGTATCTTCGATTGCAAAAGGCGAGAGCCTTATTGACACAATAAAAACTGTGGAGAGCTATGCAGACATTATAGTGATAAGGCACCCCAGAGAGGGTTCAGCCCGCTTTGCAGCTGATATTTCTTCAAAGCCTGTGATAAATGCAGGTGATGGCTCCAATCAGCATCCCACCCAGACTCTTCTGGACTTGTATACAATAAAGAAGGAGAAAAAAAAGCTAAATGTTAAGGTTGCACTGCTAGGGGATTTAAAATATGGGCGAGCTGTCCATTCTCTGGCACATGCTCTGGCACTATTTGGAGCAGAACTCTCTCTGATATCACCCAGAGGGCTGGAAATGCCGGCTGAAGTTATTGAAGATATTAACGCCATTGGGGCTCCTGTCTATCAAACTGAGCGTCTTGATGAAGTTATAGGTAATGTGGATGTATTATATGTAACGAGGATACAGAAGGAAAGGTTTCCTGACCCAGAAGAGTATGAGAAGGTGAAGGGTGTATATAAGATTGACAGAAGTGCAATTGAGAATGCCAGACAGAGTTTAATTATCCTTCATCCCCTGCCAAGGGTTGATGAGATTTCTCCAGAGGTGGATGTTCTTCCTCAATCGAAATATTTTCAGCAGGTGAAAAACGGCATACCTGTTAGAATGGCTGCCCTTGCTCTTGTGATGGGGGTTATATAATGCAGAAGGACATAAGGGTACGGAAGATAAACAGGGGTACAGTAATAGACCACATATCAGCAGGACAGGCTCTTAATGTGTTAAAAATTCTGGGAATAACAAAAGAACACCCAAAAATTACTCTAACAGTTGCAATTAATGTGCCTTCAAAGAGAATTGGAGTTAAAGATATAGTAAAAGTTGAAGGTCTTGAGCTCCGTGGTGAAGAGATTGATAAAATTTCTTTAATAGCTCCGGAAGCAACCATAAATATAGTAAGGGACTATAAAGTTATTGAAAAGAAGAAGGTTGAAATACCAGAGAAAATTGAGGGAATGGTTAAATGTGCCAATCCCAACTGTATTACGAATTTTGAAATTGTGAAGACAAAGTTTATAGTGGAAAAAAAGCATCCTGTAAGTATTATGTGCCTTCACTGTGAGAGAGTTATGATGGAGAAGGATATAGTAAGGCAGTTTTAGGTATTCGTGAGATGGAAGCAGTCTCCGTATGTAATTCTCACTCTTCCTTCTGAAGTTAACACAATAAGAGCGCCTTCTTTGTCAATCTCAACAGCTTTACCTTTAATCTCTCTGCCATGCTGCACTACCCTTACCTCCTTCTGAATGGTACTGCATAGGTCAATATACTCCTGGAAGATAGATTCTAAGCCATATAAAGTAAAGGAGTTGTAGTTTCTTTCCATCTCGCTCAGAATATCTGCAAGAAGTTTGGCTCTGTCAACCTCTCTGCCAAGTTCTTCCTTGAGGGTTGTGGCTATATCCTGAACTTCTTCAGGAAAATCCTTTATACTGAGATTGGCATCCAGCCCAACGCCTACAACTGCAAAATGCAGAATATCCATTTCTGCCTCAACCTCAACAAGAACGCCACATACCTTCTTTCCGTTTATCAGCACATCATTCGGCCACTTCAGGCTTGCTTCTAAGCCATAACGCCTTCTGAGGGTTTTTACTACACTGAGGCTTGTTAGAAAACCAAGCCCAGGTGCCTCAACAGGAGTCATAGAAGGCTTGAGAATAACTGAGAACCACAGACCTCCTCTGGGAGAAATCCATTTTCTTTCAAGCCTTCCCCGTCCAGCCTCCTGTTCTTCACATATGATCAGAGTTCCTTCTTTCAAACCTTCTCTGGCAAGTTTTTTTGCAATATTATTGGAGGAGTCACAGTGAGCAAAATACTCTATATGTCTGCCAATAATTTTTGTGTTTATTAACCCTCTCAGTCTATAGGGAAGCAGTAAATCAGCTTCTTCTATCATTCTGTATCCTCTTCTGGATGAGATTATATTAAAACCCTTGCCTTTAAGTCTATTTATATTCTTCCATACTGAAGTTCTTGAGATTCCCAGTTCACTTGCCATTTCCTCTCCAGAAACTTCCTTCTGATTTCTGAGTATTTCTATGATTTTTGAAAGACTCTCCATATTAGTTAATCTATCTCTTCAGAATAAAAAAGCTATCTATTCTTTTTCATACTCCTCCTTCTTTTTTCTCGCCATATCTATATAGGTGCCTACAGCCGTGCTTATAGCCACAACCTTCCTGTCATCCCTGAAGCTTTCTATCAATCTTGCTTCTCTTTTCTTTGTTTCTTTGATTATTTCAGGAATATCATTTACAATATTATTGTCTTCAATGAAGCTTGTGGACAGTATTCCCTTCCTGAAGACTTTATGACGCATTACTGCCTTGTGAAAGGCTATGTTTGTCTTTATTCCACTGATAAGATACTCATCCAGAGCCCTCTCCATTCTTGATATGGTCTCACTTCTATCTCTTCCCCAGCATATGAGCTTTGAAATCATGGAGTCATAATATGGCGAGATAGTATAACCCATTCTAACTCCTGAATCTATTCTAACTCCGGGACCTCCAGGAGAATGGTATTTTACAATTTTTCCGGGAGAAGGGCTGAAATCATTGAGAGGGTCTTCGGCATTTATTCTGCATTCTATGGCATGACCTATCAGCATGACATCATTCTGGTCAAATCCGATCTCCCCGCCAAGAGCTATATTGATCTGCTCTTTTACAATATCTATGCCAGATGTATACTCTGTTATGGGATGTTCCACCTGAAGCCTTGTGTTCATTTCAAGGAAGTAAAAGTTGCCTTCACTATAGATGAGCTCAACTGTCCCAGCATTTGTATATTTTATACTTTTAACAGCCTTGACAACTTTATTCCCAACTTCTTCTCTTACTTCAGGGGTGACCACAGGTGAGGGGCACTCCTCTATAAGCTTCTGGTGTCTTCTCTGAATTGAACATTCTCTTTCGTTTATGTGAACTACCTTATCCTTATAATCGCCAAGGACCTGAAATTCTATATGCCTTGGTTTGAGGAGGAATTTCTCTATAAAAATGGTGGGGTCACCGAAGGCGCTCTTAGCAACACTCTGAGTTATATCAAAATGCTTCTCAAGCTCTCCCTCATTCCACGCAACTTTCATTCCAATCCCTCCACCTCCAGCACTGGCTTTTAGCACTACGGGATAGCCTATATCATGGGCAATATCCTTTGCCTTATCCAGATTGCTTATTGCACCTGGAGAGCCAGGAACAATAGGTAATCCCGTTCTCCCCATCGTTTTTCTTGCTTCAATCTTGCTGCCCATAAGCTCAATCATACTGCTTGTAGGACCAATAAATACTATGCCACGTTTCTCACATTCTCTTGCAAATCTGGGATTCTCAGCAAGAAATCCATAGCCCGGATGAATCGCTTCTGCACCACTCTTTTCAGCTACATTTATTATGGTATCTATATTTAGATAGCTCTGGCTTGGGGGAGAAGGGCCAATCAAATAGCTTTCATCAGCATATTTCGCATGGAGGGAGTTCTTGTCTGCTTCTGAGTAAACTGCAACTGTAGATATGCCAAGCTCTCTGCAAGTTCTGAATACTCTTATAGCAATCTCTCCCCTGTTGGCCACAAGTATCTTATTGAACATTAATATTATTTCCTTATTATGATTTATAATATTTTGCTAAGGTTTAGAATGTTAGATTTACTGAAAGTAAGAAAAAGGTGAAACGGCGGGGAATATTATTAGGAATACATTATTGCATGTATTTCTTACAGGTCTTCTTGTTATAATTGGCAGGATAATCGGCAGGATAACAGGTGTGAGAGAGAATTAAAAGATTGAAAAAGATGTTATATTATAATCTATGCCATATACATAAGTTTCTCAAGTTCTCTGTTTTCATATCTTCTTAAAAACTGTTCATAGCTCTTTACCATCTCAGGTGTTGTGCTTGGCCTGACATGTTTGAGAGATTTCTTGAAGTGTCTTCTCTCTACCTTCTTGTCATTCAGATTTCCGTTCTCATCGTTTATAGCCTCTTTCATGACCAGTAGAGCAGCTTCCCTGCATAGAGCCTCTATATCTGCACCTGAGAAGTTTTCTGTCTCTTTTGCGAGCTCTTTGAGATTGACATCATCTTTAAGTGGCATGTTTATCGTATGAACCTTAAATATATCTCTTCTTGCCTTCTCATCTGGAGCTTGGACAAGTAAAATTTTGTCGAATCTTCCAGGCCTTATAAGAGCGGGGTCAATAATATCTGGTCTATTTGTTGCTGCTATTATAAGCACATTATGAAGCTCTTCTAGACCATCCATCTCAGTTAGAAGCTGATTTAACACTCTCTCACTTACCTTTGTTCCAACCTCAACACTTCTTGTACTTGCTATTGCATCTATCTCATCAAAGAAGACGACTGTTGGTGCGGCATGTCTCGCCTTTTTGAATATCTCCCTCATTGTTTTTTCACTTTCACCAACCCATTTGCTGAGAACTTCAGGGCCTTTGACATTTATAAAGTTGGCATCTGTTTCATTTGCCACTGCTTTTGCAAGCATTGTTTTACCTGTTCCAGGTGGACCGAAGAGAAGAACACCTTTAGTTGGTTTGATTCCCAGCTTAACAAAAGCTTCGGGATATTTTATTGGCCATTCAACAGCTTCTTTGAGCTTAGCTTTGATATCTGAAAGACCACCTATATCTTCCCATTTTACATTGGGTACTTCAACATAAACTTCTCTCAGAGCACTGGGTTCGATGGATTTCCAGGCTTCTTTGAAATCCTCCTTCGTTACCTCGAGGCTTTCAAGTATTTCTGGAGGCACTGTATCCTCTTCAAGGTTAATTTCTGGCAGGATTCTTCTGAGAGTGTTCATGGCAGCCTCTTTGCACAGTGCCTCTAAATCTGCACCAACAAAACCGTGAGTTATATCTGCGAATTCATCCAAGTCAACATCCTCTGTAAGTGGCATGCCTCTTGTGTGAATCTGCAGAATTTCTTTTCTTGCATTTCTATCAGGCACACCTATTATTATTTCCCTGTCAAACCTGCCGGGCCTTCTTAGAGCGGGGTCAATTGTATCAGGCCTATTTGTTGCACCTATAACAACAACCCGTCCACGTGATTTAAGGCCATCCATAAGTGATAGGAGCTGGGCAACAACCCTGCGCTCAACTTCACCATGAACCTCTTCTCTTTTGGGAGCTATGGCATCCAGTTCATCTATGAAAATAATACTTGGAGCATTATCCTCTCCTTCCTTGAACACCTTCCTGAGGTTTTCTTCACTTTCCCCGTAAAACTTGCTCATTATTTCTGGGCCGTTTAGAGGTATAAAATATGCATTTGTTTCATTTGCAACTGCTCTAGCTATAAGTGTTTTACCTGTACCGGGTGGACCATGAAGGAGCACACCCTTAGGCGGCTCAATGCCCAGATGTTCGAATAGCTCTGGATGCTTCATGGGAAGTTCAATCAACTCGCGAATTTTTTGAACTTCATCCTTGAGACCGCCAATATCTTCATAGGCTATACTGGGTATTCCACCCTTTTCTCTCATGGGCTCTTCCTTGACAATTATCTGTGTGTTATCAGCCACCCTGACAACGCCTGAAGGGTAAGTCTGGGTTACAGTAAAAGGAAGGGTTGTGCCGAGAACTCCGACCACAATCTTATCTCCCTTTATTAAAGGTCTTCCGAGAAGTCTTCTTTTTATAAAATCTCCAAAACCTGCTGAAAAACGTATAGCCTGATTTGGTGAAATTGTTACTTTTTTTACATCTTTGGCTTCAGCCTTTTTAATAGTGACAGTTTCTCCAAGAGAAACTTCAGAATTCTGCCTGAGGATTCCATCCATTCTTATTATTCCTAAACCTTCATCCTCTGCATAGGCACGCCAGACAATCGCAACTGTTTTTCTTTTCCCATCAATCTCAACAATATCTCCTGTGGAAATTTTAAGACTCTCTCTGGTTTTTGTATCAAGCCTTACAATACCTCTGCCTACATCATTCTGCATTGCCTCTGCAACTTTCAGTTCTATCTGCATTCCTCACACCTTCGATTGATAAGTACTATAGTCATAACCCGTAAATATAAATTTATCTCGCTTATAAATAAGACTTTGGTATATTTGAAGTTACTGCTGACATACTCCCACGACTAAAGTTCGTGGGCTTTCCCGCTCACAATATCATAACAATTTAAAAAAGGGTGGAATACACCCTATCATGCCTACTGGAACTTCTTTGCAACTTCTTCATAACTCCTGAGTTCTTCCTTGCTGATACTTCTTATCTTCTTGATTGCAGATTCGAAGTGTCTCTTGTGGAGCAGTAGCTCCTTCTTTACAGTTTCCTTTTCAAGAGACTTTCCTTCTTTAATAAATTCTCTTATAGCCAGCATAACGACCTCGTTGCATACTGATGCTATATCAGCACCGGTATAGCCTTCTGTATTCTCTACCATCTCTTCAAAGTTCACATCTTCTGCAAGAGGTTTATTCTTTGTATGGAGTTTGAATATTTCTAATCTGGATTTTTTATCTGGTGGGGGTATATACACAAGCCTGTCGAATCTACCTGGTCTGAGAAGAGCCGGGTCTATAATGTCAGGCCTGTTTGTTGCACCTATAACAACAACACCACGAAGCTCTTCAAGACCATCCAATTCAGTCAGAATCTGGCTCACAACCCTTTCTGTTACATGGGAACCAGAGCCTGCCCCTCTTGCAGGAACTATTGAGTCTATCTCATCCATGAATATGACACACGGTGCGGCCTGCCTCGCCTTTTTGAATGTCTCTCGTACTGCTTTTTCGCTCTCTCCAACCCACTTGCTCAGAAACTCCGGACCTTTAACACTTATAAAGTTGGCTTCACTCTCATTTGCCACTGCTTTTGCAAGCATTGTTTTACCTGTACCTGGTGGGCCAAAGAGGAGAATACCATTTGGAGGGTTGGCATCCATGTATTCAAAAACCTCAGGATACTTAAGAGGCCACTCAACAGCTTCCTTGAGTTCCTGTTTTGCATCCACAAGACCACCTATATCACTCCAGTTTACATCAGGCACTTCAACAAGAACTTCACGCATAGCACTGGGTTCTATGTCCATGAAAGCTTCCTGAAAGTCATTATAGCCTACCTGAATCTTTTCAAGTATCTCAGCAGGGATTGTTTCAAGCTCAAAGTCTATCTCAGGAAGTATTCTTCTGAGCGCGCGCATGGCAGCCTCTTTACAGAGTGCCTCTAAATCTGCACCAACAAAGCCATGGGTCTTGTTAGCAAAGTGTTCTATTATTTTTGTTCTCTCTTCTTCATTCTCTGGAAGGGGCATGCCTCTTGTGTGAATCTGCAGAATTTCCTTTCTTGCATTTCTGTCAGGTACGCCTATTACTATCTCCCTGTCGAATCTGCCGGGCCTTCTCAGAGCAGGGTCTATGGCATCAGGCCTGTTTGTTGCACCTATGACGACAACTTCTCCTCTGCTTTCAAGGCCATCCATAAGTGAGAGAAGCTGGGCAACAACTCTGCGCTCAACCTCGCCAGTTACCTCTTCTCTTTTCGGAGCTATGGCATCCAGTTCATCAATGAAAATTATACTTGGAGCATTCTCCTTTGCTTCATCGAATACCTTCCTGAGGTTCTCTTCACTTTCCCCGTAAAACTTACTCATTATTTCTGGGCCAGATATACTGTGGAAGTCAGCATCTGTCTCATTTGCGACTGCCCTAGCAAGGAGTGTTTTGCCTGTACCTGGTGGGCCATAAAGGAGCACACCCTTGGGAGCTTCTACACCGAGGCGCTCAAAAACCTCAGGATATTTGAGAGGAAGCTCTATCATCTCTCTAACTTTTCTTATTTCCTCTCTGAGGCCGCCTATATCTTCATAGGCAACTCTGGGAATTTTTGACTCTTTAATCTCACCTGCAGGTTTTTCACTTATTTCAATCTCTGTTGAATAATTTATTATCACTGCATCAGCACGGGGCTGGATTGCTACAGCCACCAGGCCAATCTTCCTTCCCATCACATTTAAATCAACAATGTCGCCCTTGGATATAGCCCTATTTTCAAGATATGATTTTAGATATGTTTCACCGCCCACTATTCTCAGCTGCTCAGTTGGAGCAAGCTTAACCTTTGTGGCGATTTTGGGCTCTATTTTCTTTATCCTTACTTTGTCATCAATACCTATGCCTGCATTCTTTCTTGCGAACCCGTCAATTCTGATTATCCCAAAACCCTCATCTTCAGGATAGCCTGGCCAGCATATTGCAACAGTGCTTTTTTTGCCTGTAATCTGAACAACATCACCAGTTGTTATGCCCAGTCTATCCATAACGAGAGGGTCAATTCTTGATACACCTCTCCCAACATCGTTAGATCTGGCTTCTGCCACTTTCAGTTCTAAGTCTTTCATTTATACCGCCTCTAATATATTCATATCTGTTTCAGATAGTTTATGACTTCTCTTTCAGAGTTGGGTACACCTACAATTCTGTAAGTACCGTTTATTATCATTGTAGGCACACCCTGTATACCGTACTTTCTTGATATTTCAGCATTCTCATTTATAGTGACATCTCTTTCTATAAGAAGGGCATTAGGAATCTCTTTGACAATTTTCTCAGCAATGTTCTTTGCTTTTGGGCAATATGGACATGTAGGAGAGGTAAAGAGCTCAATCAGTATCTGTTTATCCATATAATAACCTCCTTTTACTTTACTAACTTTATGTTACTTAAAGATTTTACCTTGATGAATAATTTCTGAAATCCATTTATTTCAAGAGTTCAACTTAATTCTCTCAAATTTTCAAAAAACACAAAATATAAAGCTTTTTGAAAATGTAAATACAAATACATTAGACTTTAATGGTGGTTCTCTCTTCTATCCTCTTCTTTGGTAGTACAATCTGCAGTATCCCATTTTTGAATGTTGTTTTAGCTTTTGTTGGGTCCACCTCTTCAGGTAGTGCGAAAGCTCTGTAGTACTTCTTGTATCTCCTCTCCTTCCTTATATATCCCTCCTTCTCTTCTTCCTCCTCTTCTTTCACCTCGGCACTGACTTCAAGACTGTTTTCTGTTGCGTTTAAATCTATGTCCTTCTTATCCACACCTGGTATCTCGATAGTCACTTTAATTTCTCTGTCAGTTTCTATTATGTCGGCATATGGTTCTCTCACACCCAGCTTTGCAGGAGCAGCCGGTAGTCCAATCCTTTCTCCCATGAGCTCATCAAAAAGCTGGTTCATTCTCATTTCCAGATTTCTGAGTTCCTCAAAAGTGTCCCTCCACATATATATCACCATTTATATATAAGAATGAAAAAACATATAAATTTTACGCTTATATGT
This sequence comes from Methanobacteriota archaeon, assembly GCA_003229935.1. Taxonomy (GTDB): domain Archaea; phylum Hydrothermarchaeota; class Hydrothermarchaeia; order Hydrothermarchaeales; family BMS3B; genus BMS3B. Next base: position 10,608 of record QIGD01000025.1, read on the forward strand.
TGTCTGGGGTAGTCTTCCTCAGGTTTCATTATAATTGAAATGGCTATTAACTACCATGTTTAATCTGTAAACCTCTTTAAGTTATATATTGGATTATTGTATAATCTTTTATGATATTGTGAGTGGGAAAACCCACCATCTTCAGTGGTTGGATGGGAGCGAACCATTTTTAATTGCCATCAAAATATTTATATATTAATGATACCTATTGTGCTCACGTTGACTATGCTGACGTAAATGCTGCGTTCAATATAGCATTGCGTCAAGGCATATGTCAATCTGTTGCAGACAGAGGATGTAACAGAAGGGAACATTGATATCCCTAAAGAGGCAACTCTATGGACGATGGAGACCTTAGAACCCCACGGACTTTAGTCGTGGGAGTATGTCAGTCTGGGAATATTATAACTGAAAGTAAAAAAAAGGAGGATTTAAATATGGGTCATGCATGTGGTACAGGTACACGTTCAACAGGCGAAGAGGATAGTGGGTGTTCAAGCTGTTCCTCAGATGCTGCCCCTGTGGATGCTGATGCTCTATTTAAGGAGCAGGTTCAGGCTACAGAGGGGAGAATGAAGCATATCAAGCATAAAATAGCTATAATGTCTGGTAAAGGTGGTGTGGGAAAAACCACTGTAACTGTTAATCTCGCAAAGGCTCTGTCAAATAAGGGTCACAGTGTTGGTATTCTTGATGCTGATGTAACAGCTCCAAATGTTGCCAAAATGATGGGTGTTGAAAATCCAGAACTCTACTCCACACCTGCAGGGTTATTCCCACCTGAAAAGGATGGTATAAAGGTTATTTCCATGGCATTTCTTGCTCCTAAGGATGAGGCAATTATATGGAGAGGGCCTGTTATAATGGGAGTAATAGAGCAGTTTTTGACTGATATTGTGTGGGGAGAACTTGATTATATTCTAATTGACCTTCCTCCAGGCACAGGAGATGAAGCTCTGAGCATAATGCAGCTTCTTCCAGAAATGGATGGGATAATAACAGTTACAACACCTCAGGAAGTTGCTGTTCTGGATACACGAAGAAGTATGGATATGGCAAAGACTATGAAGGTACATATTATTGGTATAATCGAGAATATGAGCGGTTTTGTCTGTCCTCACTGTGGCAAAACTACAAATATTTTCAAGCAGGGTGGTGGCGAAAGGACTGCAGAAGAGCTGAAGGTACCTCTTCTCGGCAGGATACCAATAGACCAGGCAATTGCTGAGGCCAGTGACTCTGGTGAACCATTTATAACATCTAGCGAAGGTGCAACAAAGGAAGCCTTTGATAAGGTGGTTGAAAATATAGAGAAAGTAATTGGAAGTCTTGATGAAGAAAGAAAAAAGGAACTTTCAACCCTGTTCAAGGAGTGATGGTTTTTGTGAACTACCCACGACTAAAGTCGTGGGCTTCCTGAGTCATAGGTGTATCTTGTGCTAGACCTCGAACAGGCATCAAATCGGTATATCC
>QIGD01000026.1 GCA_003229935.1 Methanobacteriota archaeon
GCTCAGGGTGAAATCATATCTGCGGGAGTCATTAACAGGGTGGTGACACACCCTTCGCTAAGTAATGTAGCGTAGAACCCCACGACTTTAGTCGTGGGAGTATGTCAGAATTCCATACAAACCCTCTTTATATAACTTGCTACTCGACTTTTTCAATCCGAGAAAGCTTCCGATACCCGACTGTACAAAAGCAGCCAAAAGTATGGATAGACCTGAAAATTTCAGTATAAAAATCAGAACAATGGCAAAGCCTTCAAATGTGACAATAACTTCACTTTCTGCTCTGTGTGTCAGCCAGTATAGAGAAAATGGTAGGAATGAAATAATACTGAGCAGATTATAACCCAGTCGATATGTTTCAGGTGTAATTTCAAGTCTGGTTATTAAACTGTTCTTAAAGCTTCTGGAAGCTGTCAGACTATGTATAAACGCAAAACATAAGAACAGAAAAAAGATTTCAATATACATGAATTGACTACCTCATTTATAACTAAGAAACTTTCCTTCAGAATAATATAGTAAATAGGAATATCTACTGGTTGTTGGGTATAACTAGCTTGAAAACACTCCCTTTTGGTTTATTGTCCTTCACCCACACCCTTCCTTTGTGAATCTCTGCAATTCTCTTAACTATAGCCAGGCCCAGTCCAAAACCATTTATTAACCCTGTTTCAATTCTTTCAAATCTTTCGAATATAATTTCCTTTTTCTCATCTGGAATTCCTGTTCCTTGGTCAGATATAGCAATAACATAATTCTTCCTCTCATCTATTACTGAAATTTCCACAGTTGACCCTTCAGGGCTATATCTAATAGCGTTTGATATAAGATTTCCTATTGCCAGCTTTATTGTTCTAGCTGCCATCACAGGAAAATGGTATTTGCTAGAAAATTTCAGACTTATATTTTCTTTCTCAGCAATTTGTAGGTACTCATCCACTGTTTCCTCAACAACTCCGGCCATGTCTATCTCTTCAAATCGTGGCACTGTTATTTTCAGCTTGGCGAGGTCTCTTGAGTCCTCAATAATATTCCATATTTCATCAAGAGACCTTAAGGAATAATGAAGGTGTTCCTCATTTTTATTCCTCATGAAAAGCTCTATATTCATCTTTGCTGAAGATATGGGACTTGCTAGGTCGTGATGAAGGATGTCAATAAACAGCTCTTTTGTTCTGTTTGAATAAACCATCTCTGCCATATTTTCTTTTATACTCCCGTATAGATATCCTATGCCTGCTCCGAGAAATGTAAAAGTCATAGCCCATGGAATCATCCTGTAGCTGAAGGCAGTCATGAGTACAACAACAGGAGTAATCTGACCTGTTTGCATGGCAAAATATATGGATATTATTGCAGGATGAATAACAAAATATCCCAGATAGCCACCTGCTATGGCATAGAGGAACTTGTCTACTTTCTCTTTCCTTATACCAGACATTAGTTAATAATAAATCATTCTCTTATTAACTCTTTTTGTTTATCAGAAATTATTATAATTCAAACTGCTGAGTTATATTTAAATATTCAATAGATATATAGTAGGCATCAGGTGGTTTTAGATGGTTAAAATTTACTATGATAAGGATGTAGATTTAGAAGCCCTCAAGGGTAAGACAATAGCTATTATAGGTTATGGTATTCAGGGCCATGCCCAGGCAAAAAATATGAGAGATTCCGGAATGGATGTTATAGTTGGATTAAGGCCAGATGGGTCTTCCTGGGAAAAGGCAAAGGCTGATGGCTTTGAACCAATGACTATTGAAGAGGCTGCAGAAAAAGGAGATATTATTCAGATTCTGATTCCAGATGAAATCCAGGGTAGGGTTTACAGGAAGCAGATAAAGGAACATATAAAGGAAGGTAATGCCCTGAGCTTTTCTCATGGTTTCAATATACGTTTCAACCAGATTGTGTCTCCTGAAAATGTGGATATTATTATGATGGCTCCTAAGGGTCCAGGAGGTATGGTTAGAAGGGAATATCTGGCAGGTTCTGGTGTGCCTGCTCTGATTGCCGTGGAGCAGAACTATACAGGGAAGGCTAAAGATATAGCACTTGCTATGGCAAAAGCATGCGGTGGTACAAGAGTTGGAGTAATCGAAACAACCTTTACCGAGGAGACAGAAACAGACCTCTTTGGAGAGCAGGTGGATTTATGTGGTGGCTCGGCAGCTCTTATTAAAAGTGCATTTGAAACTCTTGTGGAGGCAGGTTATTCTAAGGAGATGGCATATTTTGAGTGCCTGCACGAGATGAAGCTCATTGTTGACATCTATTACAAGGCTGGCATTGAAGGTATGTGGGAGGGTGTCTCAAATACAGCAGAATATGGCGGAAGAACCCGTGGGCCAAGAGTAATTGATGAAGGTGTAAAAAAGAGGATGAAGGAAGTGCTCACAGAAATTCAGAATGGTGAGTTTGCAAGGGAATGGATGCTTGAAAATAAGGCAGGTGCTCCTGTGCTCAATAGCTTGAGGAAAGAAGATGCTGAGCATCCTATAGAAGAAGTGGGCAAAAGACTCAGAAAGATGATGAAAATATAGAGAAAGGGCACAACGCTCTCTCTCTCTTTCTCTATATATATACCACCTATGTGCAGGAGGTAGAAATACTGGAGTGGGAAGATTTTAAAGAGAACATAATGCAGAAATCCTTTGTTAACTATAAAAACGAGCTTGTAATTATAATGAGGATGCATATAGATGGTATAACACCAGCTAATCAGGAAATTCTTGTAAGTTTCAAACATGACTTCAAGGAGAATCTCGAAACATTGGGCTTTGAAAAAGATTCTCTGGATAAGAATAATTATGTGGAAGAGCACATAAAAAAAATAAAAACAGCATTCAGAAAAAAGCTTGATGAAATTTTTGCAGATATGGAAATCACCGGAAATTCTATAGAATTCTACTTTGATGACAGTGGAAAAGTCCGGTACAGGCATAGAAGTATTGATAAACACTTCAAATTTAGAGAGATACAACCCAGCCGAGGCTGAAATGCAAAAAATAATCACTGAGGGGTCAACTCTCCTCAAAATATATGAAAAAAGCTTTGAAAATGTGAGCAAGAAAACTGCCAGTGTCTTTTTCAATCCGGTAATGAAGCTCAATAGAGATATAACTGTAGCCGTAGTGAGAAGCCTTGAGGATGTCAGATTTCTTGACCTTCTCGCAGCCACAGGTGTAAAGGGGTTGCGAGTTGCCAGAGAAGCCAGAGCAGAAGAGGTAGCACTCAACGATATAAACAGTGAGGCTGTTAAACTAATAAAAGAAAATGCAGAACTCAACACCCTTGATGTAGAAGTTTACAACAGCGAGGCTAACCTCCTCTTAAATGAAATCAAAGATAGATTTAACTTCATAGATATAGACCCATTCGGAACACCTGTGCCTTTTATTGACAATGCAATAAGACGTGTATCTAATAAAGGAGTGGTTGGGATTACAGCAACAGATACTGCACCGCTCTGTGGTGTATATCCGAAAGTTACTATCAGGAGATATCTGGCCATGTCATTGAGGGGTGAACTGTGCAAGGAGACAGGACTTAGAATACTTCTTGGCTATATTGCAAGAACTGCTGCAAAATATGATAGGGCTATTTCTCCACTGCTCTGTCACTCTACAGGGCACTACTTCAGGTGTTTCTTAAAGGTTGTCAGAGGAGCAAAGAAGGCTGACATCTCCATTAAAAATCTCGGTTACCTTTATTTCTGTACAAAATGCAGGAATTTTGAAGTGGAAAAAAGCATGTTTCCTGTAAAAAGAGAATGCTGCAGTAGGGAAATGAGTATAGCCGGGCCACTGTGGCTGGGAAAATTGAAGGAGCAGGATTTTGTGGAAATAGCTTTAAGAAACTCACATGATTTAAGCTCGGAGGCAAAGAAGCTTCTAGAAATTATTGTTCAGGAGGAAGAGATACCTTTCTACTATGATATTCACAGCCTGGGATCAATCATGAACATTGGGAATCTCCCCAAGATAGATTATATTATTGAACAGGCAAAAAAAAAGGGGTACCATGCTACGAGAACTCATATTCTACCAACAGCCATAAAAACTGACCTGCCTGAAAAAGAAATTTCAGATATACTCCGCAGTTATAGATAAATCTTGAACTTATATTATCTTATTATATAATCAAAAGATAATTTAATATTATATATCATGATAAAACCTTCAGAGTACCTGAGGAATATCGAAATAATTTATTGATAGTTTTCTAAAGTTAAATAATTAAGATAAAAAAATTTAAATATTTTCAGCAATATTCTTCTTTGAGGTGACAAGATGAAATTAGGCATATTCGTAAGTGATTTTAGGTATGATGTTAAAACTCTGGATAAAGTAAAAACTGATGAAATTGGGATTTTTCTTGTGCAGGATGGTGTTTACAATGCTGTACTGAAGGAAAATGGAAAATCTTCCGACATTCTGGAGAAGGGCAAAGTGTTCGCTCTAGGTGACGACATAAAGTTTAGAGGTTTCAAAGAAGACCAGGTAGATGAAAGAGTTGAAGTGGTAGGCTATGAAGATATTGTAGACCTGATGATGAATAACTATGAAAAATTAATTTGGCTCTAAGGAGGAACTAAAAATGGGAAATATAGCAATTGGTATACTAACAAGACCCTATGGCTCAAGAAATATCGCTTTTGTTCTAAAACTTTCAAAAGCTGCTGTTGAAAGAGGTCACAGTGTTAAATTATGGCTTAGTGCAGACTCCACAACTGTACTTAAGAAAAATCAACATAAATATAAAAAGACTTTTCATTTTGAAGATGATATAAAGGAACTTTTGGAAAAGGGAGTTGAAATTGTTGCATGTGAAAGCTGCGTTGGAATGCGTGGAGTGACTGAAGAAGACCTTATTGAAGGTGTACCTATGAAAACAATGACATGGTTTATGGAGGCAGCTCTAACTGCAGATGCTTCGCTTATAATAGGAGAGGAGTAAAATGGCAGACAAGAATGTATTTTTCCTTATAAGAAAGACAGCAAAAGAAGAGGTTGCCAGTATAGCAATCGACCATGCACTTGGCTGTCTCACAGTACTCGAGTTTGAAGTTGAACCTATGGTTGCCTTCGCTGGTGATGGAGTTTTGAATGTTTTAAAGGAACAGGAAGGCATGGATACCTATGGTGTAGATAGTGTTGAAGAGAGGGTGAAGATGCTCCTTATGAGTGATGTAAAAGTTCTTGCTTTAAAAGATGATATGGACAGGCTTGGTATTACAGAAGAGATGATTACTGATGCTAAAGAGTATGATGCCGAAGAAGCAGTAACTCCAGTAAGCTGGAAAGAAATTCTGAAAGGTATGGAAGAAGCAGATATGGTGATGTTCTTCTAACTCCTCTTTCTCTATTTTTGTTACCGCAGCTATTTGCACTATTGCAAAATACTGACATCCTCTCACGCTAAAGCGTGTGAAGTTCATGTTTTTATGGGTAGAGGACGTCAGACTGTGTGAGAACCATAAATCATGTGAATCTTATACCTAACTTTTTGATTACGATATCGTGAGCGGGAAAGCCCACGAACTTTAGTCGTGGGAGTATGTCAGGTGACATATAAAGTTTACAACAATTAAAATTTGGTAACAAAAAACATAGCTCACCGGTACCAACGCAAAAACTTCATGAACGAGGAAAAAGCTATTTTGTTAAAGATGAGTCCTACTATTTTTGAGAATATATAAATTTTCTTCTCAAAAAGTATCCCTAACGCAATTAAGCTCAATTCTGAAGGGCATTAGCTTTATTGCTTATCAAATTGTAAAGTATCTGTGAGCTACAACCTATCATATGATTTAACCCTGTTTTTTCTGCGAGCCAACTCACTGGTATAGCGTATACCCAGAGTAGAAGCATTCTCTCTTGCCCAATCGGTTAGTCTGGTGCTCCCTGCAGGTGGAGAATCTGTATAAAGTAAATCAGCTTTCAGCCCTTCAATTTCCTCACGAGTGATAGTTATGTCACCGACCATTTTTCCAATAATCCAGCCAAGAGAATAACCAACCGTGTCAGGAATAGAGATAATCGGTCTTTTTTTACCTATAATTTTACCTATTTCTATAATCAAATTACGGTATGTGAATGTCTCTGGCCCTATGGCATCAATAATTCGATTTTTGGTTTCTGTCCCCTGTTCTACAGCCAACCTGGCCATATCATCGACATATATTGGCTGTAACCGATAATTTCCGTCACCAAACACACAAAATACTGGAGATTTTCTAAGCATCCACGCAATATTATTTATTAAGATATCTTCTTTTCCAAACAAAACAGTTGGTCGCAGTATTGTGTATGAAATACCCGATTCAATCAATGCTTCTTCTAATATTGCCTTTCCGCTAAAATATTCAAGATTCGAATCTTTAGATGGATTAGTGATACTTATGTGGACTATTCGTTTAACCCCTGCCTCTTTTGCGGCGTCAAATAATTTGAGAGTGTTTTCTACTGCGACTGAATGTGTAAAATCTGTGTAATTAAATCTAATCCAATAGGTGTTATATAAAACCGAGACTTTTTGCAATGATTCAACTAGTTTTTCAGTATTATCAAAGTTGAATGGGTAAGCCCTAACTTTATCCCCAAAAGGATTTGAACGATTAATAGAATTTGTTAAAGTTCTGACCTGATGGCCGGCATTCAATAAACGTTTTGTAATATATTTTCCAGAATATCCAAAAGCACCTGTGACAACATGAATTTCTTTAGTCATAATAATCTGGGCATGGTGATTGACTATCAGGAAGTCATACTTTTTCCAGTGAATAAAAAAAATAAAAAATTGAGAGTCCTACATGGACTCACATGCCATATTACACTGGTCTTTTGAAATCTTATGCTCCTTCTCTGCATGCTCACAACATTTGTCCATACTTGAGAACTCTGCGTCACATAGAGAGCACTTACTCTTTCCAGCCATAGCCTCCTCTACTTCCTCAGGCACCTTTGCACCTTCAATAACAATAGACTTCCCAACGATGTCCAATACCCCTCCAACCTCAATGTCCAAATTATAGTAAGGCATCAACACGTGGAACTGAGCCTTGCAGATAGCGCAGGGCACTGCAAGGATTTTCGCACCTACATCACGAATTGCCTCAGCCGCTGGCTTCCCACCTTTCATACGCAGGTCCATGAGCTCTTCCGTGAGGAGTCCACCACCACCACCACAACAAAAGGTGTACTCCCTGCTCTTTTCAGGAGCCACCTCCTTGAAATTAGTTGCTGCATGTCTCAGGATATAACGCTGAGGTTCCAAGAGCTTAGCACCCCTAGCAAGATTGCACGGGTCATGGAGGGTTACGACCTCCTTTACCCTACTCTTATCCAACTTTATCTTGCCCTCTCTGATAAGTCTCTCAGTGTACTCTAATATATGCTCTACCTTAAAGTTCAACGGACCGTTCCATGCCTCAATTATGTTCTTAGCCGCACGCCAACCATGACCGCACTCACCGTAAATCACCTTTTTGACCCCTAAACGATTCGCCTCGTCAACAACTCTCTTATTTATCTCCTTAAGGTCAACATAATCCTGGAAAATTCCGAAGTCCGCCGCCTCACTGGCACTATGACTCATGGTATAATCAGCACCAGCAGCATGAAAGACTAGCATAGCCCCTATCTGTGTGTCTACATTGACGAAGAGATCAGCACTCGGGGGGACGTAGAGGATTTCAGCTCCGACCTTGGGCTTTGCCATCTTATCCTCAGGGTTCTCCTTAACCCCAGGGAACTCAACCTCTATTCCCATCTCATCCTTGATTTCTTCGGCACAGAACTGGACGCTATTCCAGAAAGCGAGCTCCTGCATTCCCATGTTATTACCTGCTCCATAAAGATTGGCTATTATCTTATTAACATAATTCATGCCTAAACCAACCCTAAGCATCACTTCCCTAGCAGCCATAGTAATCTCAGCAGTATCTATACCGAAGGGGCAGAATATACTACATCGTCTGCACTCCGTGCAGGAGTAGAAATACTTGCGCCACTCTTCCAATACCTCATTGGTCATCTCTTCTGCTCCTATGAAAGACCCTAAGAGCTTACCACCAATAGTGAAATGCTTTTTATAAACCTTCCTAAACAAGTCAACTCTATGAGCTGGCATGTTGTAGGGGTCCTCAGTGCCAATATAAAAATGACAACGCTCAGCACATGCTCCACACTTGGTGCAAGTATCTAGATAGGTCGCAACGCTTCTGCGTTCCTTCAGTACTGCCTCCATGGCCTTAAGAATCTTCTGAGGTCTCTCTTTCTCGGGTACCATCTCGATATTCTTAAAAGCGAGCTTCTTCAAAAGCTTTTCAGGACTCATATTAGGCATTTCCTTCGAAGGGGAAGGGGGCAAATCGAAGGGATTTACATCTTTTTCAGACATATCTTTTTCAGACATATTAGACATTTTCTATTCACCTCACCTGCTTTTGCACCACAAGGGAATGTTTAATTCCCTGGGTGAAAAATATCCCAATAGGATGTATAAGTTTACTGAATGGCAGGGAAATCAGCAACAACTGCGCCAAGAGGTAATGGGTTAAGAAAATCGGGTCTGTTGGCGGCGCGATAGGGTGTAAAGTAAAGATACCCCAGAAGTAATTTTGCATAGTTGCAATATTAGTATAGGGCAGTCCAACAAAGCGCATAGTAAGACCAGTAGCCGCTATACCTAGGAGCCAAAGAAGCACAAAATAATCCGCTGGATTGCTCATGTTGCGTAATGTCACCTGGGTTATACGCCTAACAAGGAGGTATAGGACGGCAATAAAGAAGATTATCCCGACAGTAGTGCCAAAAACACTTGAGAGGTGCTCGATTCCCTGAGTGGTATAGCCAATAGCCATGAGGATCCTATCAGGGATATCCATGAACAGCCGCCAATGTCCTATAATGATTATAGCTAGGACAACGTGGAATGGCCATGCCCCAAACCACAGATTCCTATCTTTCCTAAATAAATCAGGAAAAATCAAAATTGCGCTTGCAATGTTCTTCACCTGCTCTCCTCTTGACTGTGGATAGGTCACGCTTATGGGCATTGGTACAGGTATGCTTAGCCAGCCCTTGATACGATAAATAAAACCACCGAAGAAAGCCACAATTGTAATATAAGGTAAAATGATACCAACAAAAGTTACAATAACACTCATCTACTATCACCTACAGTAATTCATCCAATCAGTTATGTTTCTATATGCAATATATATAATTTTTGATTTTTGTGGGGTTGTTTAAAAAAATACATGAGGCATCCTTTATTATTGGCGGAGCTACCAATCCACTGTTTTGCTATAGGTAGTTGATAGAGTTCTGCCTGTAGTTTTCTGCTATCAAGAGCATCATTATACAAATGCCTACATGTATCTTTGTTTATTACTTGGATACAAACGATATTTGTAACTTTTTAGCATCACACCTCCTTTATTCATAATATTACTCTTATTTTCATGAATCTATACATTTTATCATTGTTTTTATAATTATATTTAAATTTAAGATTTATTATACAATTTACATTTAGTTATAGATATTTAGTTATATCATCGCATTCATCCAACGACTAAAGTTGTTGGTTTTCTGCTATGTCTGTCATAAAACTTTATTTTGTCCCACATCTCTTTCCCTTATCTTTTCCCTAAATAATTATTTATTCTATGAGGTAATATTAATACTTATGAGAGAGGCAATGTTTTATTCCCCTATAAATGGTGATGTAAAGTGTCACCTCTGTAGGCATGAATGTAGAATTGCAGGGAATAAGCGTGGCATATGTGGTGTAAGGGAAAATAGAGATGGAAAGCTCTACTCTCTAGTATATGGCAAAGCTATTTCCTACCATGTTGACCCTATCGAAAAGAAGCCACTCTTTCACTTCCTTCCTGGAAGCACTTCCTTCTCCTTTGCAACTGCTGGCTGTAATTTCAGCTGTCTGCACTGCCAGAACTGGGAGATATCCCAGCTACCGCATGAAAAAAAAGAAATTCTTGGTATGGACCTTAGCCCGGAAGAAATTGTTGAGCTTGCCAGAAAATACAGGTGCGAGAGTATATCATATACCTACACGGAGCCAACAATATTCTATGAGTATGCCTATGACACAGCAAAGCTTGCAAATAAGGAGGGGATAAAGAATATCTTTGTAACCAATGGCTATACCGGTGAAGATGCATTGAGAGAAATCTCACCTTATCTAGATGCAGCAAATATAGACCTCAAGGGTTTTACAGAGGGATTTTACAAAAAGGTATGTGGTGCAAAACTCAAACCTGTGTTGGATAACATCAAACTCTACATTGAACTTGGAATCTGGATTGAGGTTACCACACTTTTAATCCCAGGCTATAATGATAAAGATGTGAAACCAATAGCCAGATTTCTAAAAGATGTAGGTGAAAATATCCCATGGCATGTAACTGGGTCTCATCCTGAATACAAGCTTTTAAATGTTGAGCCAACCGCTCCTGAAAGTCTGGTAACCGCAAGAAAGATTGGTCTTGCAGAAGGGTTAAAGTATGTGTATACAGGTAATGTACCAGGGCTTGAAGGTGAAAATACTTACTGCCCAGGCTGCGGTACCCTTCTCATTAAGAGAATCGGTTTTAATGTTGAAATCAAAGACTTTAAGGCTGGAAAATGCAAAAAATGTGGTACCAGAATTGCGGGTGTGTTCTAAAACTTCATTGCCTCTTTGAAATCTATCTTTCCGGTGTATAGAGCTGAGCCTATCACAACACCTTTTGCTCCCAGAGTCTTTACTTTCCTGATATCTTCGATGGTTGAGACACCTCCTGAGATAATAACCGTTCCGTCTGTAGCTTTCACAACCTTTTTAATTATCTCCTCGTCTATGCCTACAAGCCTTCCCTCAACATCCACATTGGTGAAAAAAAATTCTGAAGCAAATTCTTTAAAATTCTCTGCCATTTCCTCCGCCTTCACACCTGTTCTCTCCTTCCAGCCCTTTATAACCACATAACCGTCTCTCGAATCAAGAGCAACTATAATCCTTTCCCTGCCATACATCTCCTCAAGACTTCTTAACACCTCAGGCTTCTTCATGGCAATAGTGCCCAGAATCACCTTCTCTGCCCCTAAATTTAGAAACTTTGAAGCATCCTCAAAGCATCTCATACCTCCCCCATACTGAACAGGAATTCTTAGTTCTTCAATTATTTTTATCACAATATCTTCATTAACCCTGTTTTCTTCAATAGCTCCATCGAGGTCTATGAGATGTAACCTCTTGGCCCCAAGCCTTTCCCATCTCTTTGCTATCTCTAGAGGTTCGTCAAGTTCCACAAGCTTTTTTTCAGGGTCTCCACCACAAAGCTGGACACACTTCCTATCTTTCATATCAAGAGCAGGAATCACAAGAAAAGCCATAAAATCACTCAATAATTCTCTCAATATCTATAACAAGAATATCCCTTGCTCCGATACTTTTAACTCTTGAAATCATCTTATAAACATGTTCCTCATCCACAACAACATTAACAGCTACCATGGGTTTATCCGAGATAACCTCAGAAATGGTAGGTCCCGCCATCCCTGGCATGACTTTTCTCAACTCTTCAAGAGACTCCCTAGGAACATTCATCATAAGAAGTTTCTTCTTCTTTGCCTTGAGAACACTCTCAAAGGCAAGAACCACCTCATCAATTTTCTCCCTGTTCTTCTCAATAGATTCTCTATTCCCAATTAAATGAGCAGAGGTCTCAAGCACAACATCAAGAACTTCAAGATTATTCATCCT
>QIGD01000027.1 GCA_003229935.1 Methanobacteriota archaeon
TTTTCTGCTTTTTTCTGAGACTAATTTTTCTCTGACTAAACTGTCAAATTCTTGCTTGAATTTTTGAGGGATTTCTGCTTTTTAGTGTGTAGAATAGCTGAATCTAATCTGTGGAAAAAAAAGATAGCAAAATATTAGGTGGCGAAGGTAAGATGTTTTGGTTAAACTGTCAAGGTTGGGGGATAACACAGCAATTTCTGAATTTTGGTGTGAAATCAAAGGATTGCCGAAGGCTCATAGTTATTCATAGCAAAAAACTGGCAATGCAGACAGCTATTAAATTTCATATGAAATCAGGAGTTTTTTAAACAGAGAGATAAACTATTTACTTCTTCTATATCCCTTCTATATCTCCTAAAGTTATCTTTTAGCCTATGGAGGGACTATATATAGCAAGCTGCTAGGTTTTCTGTTGTTGGTGATTATAAAAAGTTCATTCCGTCGATTTTTTTGAAAGCAATTTCCCAAGAAGCTTTAGATTAAGCTCTGTTTGTTCTTTAAATTTGCCTTTATGAGCCTCTTTAACTCTGTCCAGGTCATAACAGGTTGTATTTTCTATGTCTACCAGGATACCCTTTAATCCGATTCTCTCAAAATCATTGTAGTGTTTTATATAAAAACTCTCACAGCAGGAGCCGTAAAAGGCATTGTAACCCTTCTTTTTAAGTGAACTCAGTGTTTCCTCAAGATGTTCATAGTTGACTATAGTTATGGGTTCAAGATTGAGCTTCTCTGCCATTTCATAGGCTTTACCCACACTGCACTTCCCGCATTTTCTGCAGTCATTTTTATATCTCAGGTCGCACTCCTTCGCCTTTGAGCAGTATGGTAAGAGAAGAACTTCTGCATTGTTTATTTTGTCATAACTTCCGGCTACAGTATATATTTTATTTACATCTTCAAGAGTGAATCCATTTTCAAGAAGAGAGAGCTTTTCTGTAGCCTTGGAGAAAACATCAACAAAATCTTTTGCTTCAATACCAGGTATATCTGGATTATATTCATCAAAGAATTTATTAATTGTTTTTTCAATCTGTTTTATTTCAAGAGTATGGTCCTTCAGCCTGGCTTCAAGGTCGAATATAGTACGCTTTGGAAAGGCAAAAAAGTCACCACTAATTATAGCAAAGTGGATTTTCATGCTTTTTATATCTACAATGAGATTTAGTCTGATAAGTCCTCCTTTTGCCTTTTTGGCTGAAGATATATTGAATCGATTCTCAGGATTCCTTCTTGTGGTGTAAATCCATTCTTCCGAAGAAAATTTTCTGACAGCCTTTCGGTATAATTTTTTCTCTCTCTCTGTAATCTCTCCTTCTTCAACCTGAACTTTGAATACCTTTTTGAAGCCGTCCAATAGAGCTTCCTTTATCTCATTATATTCAGGAGTATATCCAAGCTCCCATCTGAGGCAGGTTACTCTGTCTTTGATTGAGTCTATCTCCTTATCTTTCAGCTTTTCTGTAGGTATCCTGAGAGCCTTAAGCATAGTCTCGGCATCAAAGTCTACAAGAAGAGTACCCTGAAAAAGGAAGGCATCTCCTTCAAGAGTTCCTCCTGTTCCAGAAATCTTTCTTCCATTGACTTCAATATCATTCCTTGGCCTGAAACAGGCTTTTATTCCAAAATTTTTCAATGTAATTATTCCAACTTTGCTTATCATTTCATAGAGAGCATCCACTTTTTTTGGAATAAATTCCAGGTTACGAGAAGCAATTACCTCCCAGCCAATCTGAGATTCATCGAAGAGTATTGCACCTCCGCCAGTTATCCTTCTGTTTATATCAATATTGTTTTCCCTGCAGAAACTTTCTCTTATTTCAAGCTCTATGCTCTGATGAAAACCAACAAGAGCTGCAGCTGGTGAATATCTAAGAAGCCTGAAGGTATCTTTTGCTTCAGATTCAGATCTTGCCTTAAGCAGAGAGTCATCCAGTGCTATATTTTCATGAGCTTTCTTTACCCCGGTATCAAGAAATCGCCAGCTTTCCATACTATTTAAAATTATAAGTAGCAAGCTTCAGAGTTTCTATACAGTGAAAATTCAACAGAATTTAAGTTTTTATTGAACTTTAAAACTATAACACAAGATTTATATAAATGAAAGTAATAACATTCAAAGATATAATTTATTTTGAATTAATCTAGCTGAAGGTGCAAGAAATGGTACAGGATGAAAATATTTTAACTATTTTTAACACTCTAAATGATGCGGTAGTACTTATTGATTTTTCTGGAAAAATCAAATATGCCAACAAAAAAGCTGGAGAACTTACAGGTTATTCAGAGGATGAATTATATAACCGTAATATTTTCAAAATTGTTTCCCCTGAATATGTATCAAATATTAAAAAGAAAATGGAGGGGAGACAGAATGGAATAAAAAGTAAATTCTTCTATAAGATTGAGCTTATGACTAAAAATGGTAATACAGTAGCTGTTGAAATTTCGAGTTCTCTGGTTGGGTCAGAAGAAAAAGAAAATAGAATACTCATCATAGCGAGAGATATAACCGCTAACGAGAAAAAAGAAGCAGATATTCAAAAAATAGCTAATTTTAATTATACCTATAACAAATTACTAAGATTAAGTTATAAAGAATATGATTTAGAATCCTTCCTCAATAAAGCTCTTGGAGTTCTTATATCTCTAGACTGGCTTTCAATAGAAGCAAAAGGTGCTATTTTTCTTAAAGAAGGAGAATATCTAAAGCTTGTGTCATATATTAATAGTCCTAAAGAGCTGTTAGAAAGCTGTTCCTCGGTACCTGTAGGTAAATGCCTATGTGGCATAGCAGCATTGAATAAAGAGATTATTTCATCATTTATACCTGACAAAACTCATGAAATAAAGTATAACAGAATGGAAAAACATGGCAACTACATAATTCCTATGATGGATGAAAGAGAGGTTGTTGGAGTTCTGAATCTTTATATTCCACGTAAATTCAGTCCAACCAGAGAAGAAAGAGAATTTCTAGATGGAGCTGCTAAAATAATAGCATTAATAATAAAAAGATTTAAGATACGTAATGAACTCAATAACTCTAAAGAAAGATATAGAATGATTCTGGAGAATATTAATGAAATAGTTTATTTAGTTGAAATAAACGGAGGCCCCTTTCTTGGAGAAATGAAATTTATCAGCGAAAGAGTTGAAACTGTTACTGGATATAAAAAAGAGGAATTCCAGAAAGATCCAGAGTTGTGGTTAAGTATTGTTCATCAAGATGATAAAGAAAAACTGGTTGAATCAACTAATAGAATTCTTACTTCAGGAAATAGTGACACACGTATTTATCGTATCTGCCATAGAAAAACTAGAGAGTACAGATGGATAGAGGACATTGTGGTGCCTAAACTTGACGATAATAATAAAGTTGTGGGCTTTTTTGGTGTTGTCAGAGATATAACAGAACATATGCGTAGAGATAATGAGATGAAACTTTTACAGAGTATAAATAATGCAATTAATAGAGGAACTCCTCTAGAGCATGTTTTTCAGATGGCAACCGATGGTGTTAGAAAACTTTTCAATTATAGTACCTGTGATATTTATCTTATTGACATGGGTAAAAACGAACTTATATCCACTGCATTTTCAATGGATGCAAAATTGAAAAATGAAATAGAGAGAATAAGTAAAATAAAAATTAAGGATATTAACATACCTCTGTCCTCAAAAAGTAGTTTTAGCAAGATAATAGAAAATAAAGTAGTTTACACTACAGATAATATTATGAGTGTCTTTCATGACTACATCGATATAAAAACACCTGATTTTCTTATAGAAAAGTTGATACGAATACTGGGTTTTAAATACTTTATTCGTGTTCCTCTCATAGCCGGTGATAAAGTTATAGGAGTAATGGGTGCGGCAAGAGATAGAGATATAACAGATGAAGATGACAGGGTACTGAAGCGGTTTGCTTCCCAGCTTGCTTTTGCTGTAAAAAAAGCAAAACTTGAGGAAACCCTGAGAGAAAGCGAGGAAAAGTTCCGCTCAGTGGTTGAAACTGCCAATGATGCGATTATAACCACTGATATTTCTGGAAAGGTAATATTCTGGAACAGGGCAGCTGAAGAGATTTTTGAATACAAAGAGGATGAAATTATTTCCAAACCCGTTGATTTGATAATCTCTGATAAATCAGTAGATGCTCATTCTAAGGATATAAAAGAGTCCACTCTAAAAAGTCTCCTTCAAGCCGGAAAAAGAACCTTTGAATATACAGGTAAAATGAAAGATGGAAGTGAGTTTCCAGTTGAGATATCCACATCTACATGGGAAATTAATAATGAAATATATTTAACAGCCATAATAAGGGATATAAGTAAACGAAAAAGAATCGAGAATGAACAGGTAGAAACCCTTAAGAAAATATCGGTAATAAATATTCTTGACAGAAAAATAAGTTCATCTCTTGACATCTCAGAGGTTTACAGTACATTTGCTGAAGAAATGAGGAAGCTTATTGATTTCAATAGAATTTATATTTTTTCTATAAAGAATAATGAGATTATACTTGAAACAACAGAAGATTTTGGAATCTCGGAGAGCAGGATTGATACTGAAAATAGAATAGACCTTGAGAATACCATTGCAAAATTATCAATTTCTTCTTTAAAAACTATAATCCGAAATATTGACAAACCTGAAATCAGTGAAGACAGAATATTTTATAATGATGGAATCAGGAGTTATATCTGCGTACCTCTTATTACAGATAAACCTGTTGGTTTGCTTTACATTTCAAGTATAGAAGAAAATGCTTTTTCTTATGAGATTATTCCTCTTATTGAAGACCTGAGTATCCAGCTTGCAATTGCTATCGAAAAATCCAATATGTACAGCGAATTGAAAAAAGCTTATGATGAACTTAGGGAAGTTGATGAATTAAAAAATAATATTATTGCAAATGTCAGGCACGAAATTCTCACACCTGTAACTGTAATTAAAGGAAATCTTGAAATTCTTGAAGAAGATGCTGAGAGTGAAGAATGCAGAAATTTACTCAGTACATCAAAGAGATATCTAAGGAAACTGACAGATATTGTTGATGACCTTGTTACAATAAGTAAATTTTATAGGAAAGATTTTAAACTCAATATAAAAAGAGTAAATTTGGTTTCTATTCTGGAAAAAGCACTGGAAGAGAGGAAAACATATGCTGAAGAAAAGAATGTAGACATAAGTAAAGATATAGAAGATAAAACAATTGAGATTGAAGCTGATGAAAGATACCTTAAAAAAGGGATTATAAATCTGCTGGACAATGCAATAAAATTCAATAAAGCTGGAGGTAATGTATATGTTCATATTTCCAAAAATGGAGATAAAGCAGTTATAAAAATATCTGATACAGGCATTGGAATTCCAAAAGGGAAGATTGATGAGATTTTCTATCCTCTTACTCAGCTTGATTCAACTATAAAGAGGAAATATGGCGGGACTGGTTCCGGTCTTGCTGTAGCAAAAAAAATTATTGAAATACATTCAGGAGAACTTAGAGTTTATAGTGAGCAAGATAAAGGTACGACATTTGAACTAATTATTCCTTTAAAATGAATAATCAAGAAGTTGTTCTCTTATATCCTTATTATCTTCAATGTTGGGAATGAAGGGATAATTCCTAAGCTTTTCACTTGGTCTTTCATTGCCATATGGCCTGTTGCAGGCAACCTCACTACCATTACCTCTACATCCAGATGTCATAAAGGCATTGCCATCATCTATAATCTCTTCTATAACATTTTCAGGTACTCCAAAGCTCTTCACATGTTCTTTATCATCAAAGGCGAAATCGTCAACGCTGGCGTAACCTCTGTGGATAAGATATCTTCCCAGTTGAATTCTTCTATAGCTCCCTATACTTGGCCTGGGATGATTTTCCATGGTCGACCCTACTTCAGGATAGAAAGAGAATAGATGTGCTTCGGCACCGAGAGTGTAAGCTTTCTGAATAGCTCTGAGCATCTCTTTCTCAGTCTCACCAAGACCAACAACAAAATGGACACTCACATTGTAAATTCCAAAAACACTGGCAGCATCCTTCACAACCTTCCAGTAATGTTCCCAGATATGGGGTCCTCTAACACCACTTCCTCTGAGAGCTTTGAAAAGCTCAGGTGTTGCACAATCTACAGCAATGCCACACATATCTGCTCCTTCAGCCTTTATCTTCTCAATCATCTCTCTATCTTTAATTAATGTTGGAGCTATAAGGGTGCTAATTCTGAGGTCGGTTTTATCTCTGAATCTCTTTACTATACTTAGCATATCATTGTAGGCACGCCTGTGAGTCACCATGCTCACACATACCCTTTCAAGGTTAATGCCATAAAGATTGACACGTGAGATAACCTCATCCAGAGCAAAAGTTGGCCAGTCCACACGAATAAAAGTTTGTTCATTTATCTTTCTGCTACTTGACAATCCGCAGTAAGAACAGTTTGCCTTGCATCCGTCCTTATAAGTTAGGAGAAGATTCAGTGCTCTGAGTTTTGCTTTCCTATAAAATCTGCCAGGAAAAAGCTTTAGAGTCATAGCTGCTGCCGTTGAAGTCTGCACAAACTCTGGACTTTCACCCTTTCTCTGATGCTGAGGAAGTTCAATCATAGCTACTCTCCATCAAGCTCTATAAGGTCAGCCTCAATCCATTCTTTAAGCTCTATGCTGCTGCTTATGAAATCATCACCTTCAAGCTCTTGAGGATTGCTGGGCTCAATTTTGAAAAGCCATGTGGTGTAAGGTGACGCGTTAATCTGTCTGGGATTATCTAAAGCTTTTTGATTGACCTCGATAATTTTACCGTTTATAGGAGAGAAAATTCTGCTCACAAATTTTGCAGATTCAAAGTTACCAACCCCTTTTCCTTGCTTTACCTCACCTGTGTTTATTGAAATATAGTTAAGATATCCGGTGCTATGGACGAGGAAGGCATCCATACCAACTTCAGTAATTCCATCCCTCATCTTAACCCACAGATGAGATTTTTTACCTCTGTAGTAAAATCTATCCAGAGGGAATTCAAGCTCTCTAACCTTTAGAACATCAGCAGATTTAAGTTCCATTTCTCAGCCTCCTTTGATAACTCTAAAAATCTCCTCAGATTTATGTGGAATATAGCTTTCTATAATATTTAAAATTTTCCCGCTGTTGATCTGCTCTTTCAAAAGAAGAGATTCAAGTTTTTCTACTCTGTTTCCATGATGAATGATCTCTATCTCTTCAAGCTTATTATCTCCTCTCCTGCCGAAGACCTGTGTATCATCTCTGAGAAAGTGGAATAGATAGCACTCTTCAGCTATCTTTATTTCTCTCCAGTATCTGTCTTTACCTGTTTCAAGAAGCCACTCCTCATCGAATTTCTCTGCTTCAAGACTTTTCATTGTTTTTCTGATTCTGGTGTCAACTTCAACTCTTTCTAGGTCTCCGAGAAGTTCTGAGAAGTTCTGGATTAACCTATCTCTGACTTCCTGCTCCTCCACCCAAATACCAAAGTGGCTTAAAGAGGCAACCCTTGAAGTCATCTGCTCAAAGGCAGCTTTTCTGAACCTTTCATCAGGAAAGCTCAGGGCTTCGATAAATGTTTCAGGATTGAATTCAAGAAGTATACTTCCACTGAGCACTTTGCAGTCCTCTATAGTTCCTGCGCCATTTCCAGAGATTTTCTTTCCTTCAGTAACTATATCACAGGCAGGTTTTATGCTTGCATCAATACCAAAGCTTTTATATGTATCTACGACCGGCTGGAGAAAACGTGTGAAAAATGTTTCGTTCTTAATTGGACACAGTGGATTATCTCTTCTTATAATCAAATGATAAAATATCTGTGCTCTGTCAAGCCATACTGTGCCACCACCAATTTCACGCCTAAAAACAGGGATATTTTTCCTTTTTAAATAATCAAAATCAAGTTCCTTTGCGCTGTTGAACATCCCTAGGCATATATAATTTTCACGGGTCTGCTGGATTACAAGAGACTCTATACTGAGTTCTGCAAGGGCATGGTATATAAGCTGAGTATCTTTCCAGTTCTGTAAACCGAGATTAAAAAGTTTAAAGCCCATAGTATTATTTACCTAAATCAAACAAGAGTGCAGCACATTTCAGAGTAATTGATTTTCAGTCCAAGCTTTTCAGCAGAGGATAGAGTTTCATCACCGGGATAAGCAATAGTATTCACCCCCGCCCTTATTGCAAAATTTTCTATATCAATCTTATCATTAGCAGGCTTGGCGCAGCCAAGGTTAACTCTGGCTTCTGGATTGAGAATTCTACCTATTGCTATAAGCCTTGCAATTTCTTCTGGTGCAGGAGTTTTCACCCCCGTCATTCTTGTTTCAGGCTTTGGTGTAAGAACAACAAAAACTATAATATCTGGCAATACCGAAGAAATCATCTCAAGAGCATTATACTCACCTCTTATCTCTCCATAGTGAAGCCCGATAACAATATGAGGAGCAATTTCAAGACCAGCTCTTTTGAGATTTATCATTGAAGAAAGATACTCGACAGGCTTTCTCTTCAGGTGGTAAACCCTCTTAATTGTTAGGTGGTCCCCGATAATATCCAGAAGAACCTGATCAACTCCTGCCTTCTTCAGTGCCTCTGCTTCTTCTCTATCCACAAGACCTGAGTGTACTATCATCTTCAGTCCGAGGGACTTCAGTTTTGTTATTGTATCATAATAATCATCAAAGGGAACCCTTCCAGTTACATCAGCGCCTCCACTGAGGAGCATTCCTTCACCACCATGTGCCTTGATTCTCTTTCCAATTTTTAGGAGCTTTTCAGGCGTGACTGCAGATGTCATTGATTTGAGGAGTTTTGCATTACAGTGGTCGCAGTGGAGCGAGCATTCACTGCCCGTCACACTGACATTTATAAACTTTCCTGTGGTATTTGAAAAATGCTCTATATTATACCTCTTCAAACCAGGTGCAGAGACATTAAGTTCTGGAAGAAAATTTTTCAGCCTCACCTCCCAAGCTTTATCGAGTAACTCAGAAAGTTCAACTTCTTTAAGTCTCTGAATCTCTAAATTCAATCCTTTCAAAAACTGCATAATGTTCTTATAAAGCACTTCCAATAAAAACATTTTTGTTTTAAGCTTTGAGCTTTGCCACCTTCTCTGCCAGCTTCTCAAGCACAGGTTTCCTGTAACCCTCTACAAATTTTATGCTGCCAGCTACTTCATGACCTCCACCGTCTATGCCTGCCTGTGGAAGCTCTTCCGAAAGCTCCTTTACAAAGATATTTACATTCAACCCCATATCCCGGGAAACATCTTCAGTGGCTCTGAGAATAACAAAGTCAGGCCCGTATGCCAATGTAACTGTTCTCCTCTTGGAGTTCTCCTTGGCTTTAATGTCATGCAGCATACCTGTTGTCTTGCCTGGAGGTGGATATGTAAATTTGTGAGAGTACTGGTCAAGGTCAAGGGTACTTAGAAGAAGATTATTGGCAAGCTTTACAGACTTCGCATTTACCAGAACAGTTTTTAACTGCTGCTCTCTCAACCTCTCGACCTCGGAGCCAACGACTTCTAGGAGATTTCTCTGTCTGTCAAGTCTTCCAAGACCCAGAAAATCTTCCACAAGGGTTTTGCCATCCATGAAGCGGAGATAGAATGCCTCAAAATCAACACACTCAGCAATTTTTAACATGTTCTCCTGAGTGTACCCCTTTTCCATGGCGATATTAATATAAGCGTCAGCTATCTCGCTCTTGGCTCTATCAGCAGAGCAGGCTATCCCCGGCAGGTGTTTTATCTTCTCACTTATTTCAGGATTAATCAGTCTTGCAATCTCAACACCCTGACAACCTGCTGTGAATGTGTAGTCACCACCCACAAGATAGGGGTTGACATGAATGTCAACAAGCTCGTCAACCTCGACTTTACCATCTTTAACTTCACCTGGGTAGTGGTGGTCCACCACAAGAATCTTTGAACCATAAACTTTGAATTTCCTTATGGCAGGCATATCTTCTCTTGTTGAACCATTATCTATGATTAAAACAAGGGGCATTGATTGACCGAATCTGCTGGCATCCTCATGGGCGTAGTTAAGGTCTCTGACAACATCTTCCATTTCATAGAAGGGTGCCCTGCTTGGTGACCGCCTGAAGAGATGCCACTCTGCTTCTTTATCAGGGGAATGTTCTCTGAGCAGTGGTCTTATTGCAATGTCCAGTGCAATTCCACCAATAAAACCATCGCAGTCAGCATGATGCCTGATTAAGATTGGTATCCCTTTATAAACCGCCTTTCTGAGCTCTTTGGCAATAAGTAACATCTTTTCTCTTAACTCTTCACCCACAGGACTTGCGACAAGGAGTGGGATATCAGAGGGTGCTGCCTCTTCCTCTATAAATTTATCAATGGCATCCCTTACCATACTCTGCCTGCTCCCATAGAGCTTTTCCATATCTCTTACTTCAATCTGGAGCTTATCCTGTCTGAGACTGACTTCTCCCCTAACCTCAACCACATTTTCAACATCTATTGCTGGATATGCTCTCTGTCCTCTGGCAAAGGCTGCACATTCAATAGCTCCCGTCTCATCATAAATACTAAATATTGTTGGGCCAGAGGTACGCTGCACTCTCGATACAATACCATGGATCATTATGGCTCCATTCATGGCCTTATCTGTAATATCATTAATTTTCCATAGTGGTATATCCTTCTTGATGGGTATCAAGGTATATTTTTCTATATTCAAAGGAATGAAATCCAACCTGTTATCTCTGAGGCTTTCTGCCTTTACGACAACCTCCTGATTGAGCATGTATTTCTTTGTGACATCCCTCCTTCTTATCAACCCGCTTATAGAGGTATTTAGAGCTACAAAGTAGCCTACGTCGCCTATTCTCTTAATCTTGCCCAGATATGATTTTCCAAGAATTATATCGCTGTAACCAGACAGAGAGTCAAGTTCAAGCACAATCTCGTGGTTTTCCTCACAGGATTCACATATTTTTATTTTAAGACTGGAGGTTATTGGCGAGCTGCAGAGCAGACACTGCTCTACCTCACCTTTTCCATGGCAGACTTCACATCTTATGCCATCTACTATTCCTGTGCCTTCGCACAAAGTACACTGTTTCATAATAATCTGGGCAATGAGACCACCCATTTTAATTGGTGGAGGAATTGCCCTACCTCACTTAGTTTAGAATTGTATTCCTTTTCCATGTTTTACCAGCTCCAATTTTTTAACATTGATATCAAATCTTTCTCCTATTTTGTTTACCAATATTATATATTCCCCATAATTATGGATACCTTTCACTTTACATAAAGATTTAATATATCTTACTAAATCATTGGATTGTAACCTATACCTCTTTCTTCTTACAGAGGGCTTATGCCCTTTTCTATACCATAATCTACTTCTTCGTGTTTTTCTGTAATTACTTTTCTGCT
>QIGD01000028.1 GCA_003229935.1 Methanobacteriota archaeon
TCAAAACAGCTTGCCAGCACTCCTCTGGGATGCTCACCACATAAAAGTGCAAAAAATTCTTGATACTACCAGGCATTATGCCTTTTGTCAGATTTATTCCTGCCTGCCGGAAGCCAATGTTTGCAGGCAATCCAGCCGGATATTCACGCCCTGAAAATACACTTCCGGAGCGCAGATAAAGGGTTTACCAGCTATAGACGGTGTTTTTTAAATTGACAGAAATGGTATTTTGGTGTATGCTGTTAGCTAAATTGCCAAGGCAGTTCAAGTATTAATAAAACTATGAATGTAAGGCGGAGTCTTTTAGTAGAACGACTATTTTTATCTTACAGCGGAAGGAACAGTATAAGTTGCCTTTAAGAGGAAAATAGATAAAAAGCGGATCACGAAAAAAGTCTTTTTTCTTAGAGATATGATGCCAAGATAGGGGAGATATAAATATAATAGACACTGGAAATACAGAAAGTACGAGAGGTTACTGATCTATGCCAGATTCTAAAGACAACTATTTGATTTTATTGGATACTGATAAGATTCATGACTATGTGTTTGCTACCAACAAACTGAAAGAGATAACAGGGGCAAGTGCCCTTATAGATGATCTCATTCTCCATGAAGTTCCTGTCTGCACAGAGAGTTTTAATTTTGAGGTGATATTTAGTAATGGTGGAACATCCCTGATAAGGGCAGAAAATACTTCCGAGGATGATGTAGAAAGGTTTATTGATAGGATTCAGAATAAGTTTTATGAGATGACCGAAACTGCTACGATAACAGGTGTCTGGGCATCTTATAATAAAAGAGATTTCGCAGAGGTTAGAGATGAGTTATATAGAAAACTCAAAGATAAAAAATCTTCAAATGATAAAATTCATGACTTGATTTCAAGCCCTTTCCTGAAGTTCTGTACTCACTGTGGCATACGGAAGGCTGAGAAAGAATATAAATCGGATACATTTATCTGTCCTTCATGTTTAAAAAAGATACTCGAAGGGGAAAGAGAAAAGAAGACAAAATACAATACAAGGTCAGCCACGAAGGGGAGAAAAAGCATCTATTCATATTTTTTTGAAAAGGATAGCACTGCAGCCTTTCCTAAGGATCTATCGGAGATTGGAGATGCATCCATACCTTCAAATTATATCGGCTTTATATACGCCGATGGTAACCAGGTAGGTGAGAAACTCAAGCAGATAAAAAGTGAAAACGAATACCAGCAGTTCAGTGATATGCTTGACTGGACGACTAAGGAATCCGCAGTAGAGACCGCAATAGAGTGTTTTGGCTCATCTAACAAATATCCTATGGAGTTTATCCTTGCGGGGGGAGATGACCTTATCATAGTCGTTCCAGGTAATATGGCACTGCCAGTTGCTGTTAAATTTTGTGATAAGTTCCAGGATAAAAGCAGAAATAATAAATATCCAAGTGACCTGACTACATCAGTAGGTCTGGTCATCTCACACTCAACATATCCTGTTAAGTCGTTACTCAGGCTTTCTGAATCGCTCCTGAAAGAGGCAAAAAAGA
Source organism: Methanobacteriota archaeon (assembly GCA_003229935.1). Lineage (GTDB taxonomy): Archaea > Hydrothermarchaeota > Hydrothermarchaeia > Hydrothermarchaeales > BMS3B > BMS3B. Next base: position 1,531 of record QIGD01000028.1, read on the forward strand.
AGGGTTGGAATAAGGGAGGAACACAGCCAGACTCCATGATAAACTTTATGATTGTTAAGGGAAGTATGCTGAGTCCCAATGCGTGGAAAGAAGATTACATATATAAATCATGTGAAGGGACTAATATGAACCTTACTCTGAAACCTTACAGAACTGATGATATCAAGAGACTTCTGTCTTCCATCCAGAGATTGAAGCGTGCAGGCATGCCTGGATCAAAGTTAAAGGTTATCAGAGAAATACTTCTGAAGGATAAAGCACAATCTGTACTTGAATTCTGTCAACTGCTTTCAAGATTGAAGGGTGGTGGGGATGTCTTGGATGTAATATTCTCAATAGATAAAGACTTTAATCTTGATCTCATGCCATGGAAGAGAGAGGATTCAGAGTTTTACACACCATTTCTGGACATTGTGGAACTCTATGATTTTATATCCACTGAGGTAAAGATATGAAAGAGATAAGTCTCAACTTCAGGTTTAAGACACCTTATATTATAAAAAGCGGGTTTGGATATGCAGGAATCTTTGATGATACAATGCTTCGGGATGGAAGAGGTTTTTTATATATACCAGGGTCAAGCATAAAGGGACGGATAAGGGCGCATATGCAAAAATTATTACGTTCTACAGGAGAGAGTTTTTGCAGTGATGTAATATGTAAGGACAGATATCATCTATGCAGGATGTGCAGGCTTTTTGGCTCACCCTTTGTAGAAGGCCCTCTTGTTTTTACCGACTCTAAGCTTACAGACAAGCAGAAGAAGTTCTTCAGTGCGCTTATCAGAAAAGAGGAAGGTTTTCCGTTTAATCTTGACACAACAGGATTTGCCAGTACACCGATTACCAGGAAAAGGCTGACTGCTCTTAAGGGGGGTCTACATATTACCGAACTGCCGCTTGATGGGCTTGAATTTCAATCAAGGATTATTGGGAATATATCGGATGAAGATATTAAGAAGCTAATTCATGCTATTAGATTGATAACCCATCTGGGCGGAAATAAAGGAAAAGGTGTTGGAAGGCTTACAGATGAAGGTATTAAAGTGGAGGTGATTAATGAAATTAAGACTTGAGGTGCTGTCACCTGTTACAATTTCATGCAGTTATACCTCCATTAATGAGATATACACGGTTGACTATATCCCGGCAACGGTTCTAAGGGGAGTCCTTGCATCGGTTTATATTAAGGAAAAGGGTATTTCAGATCCCATGGAGGACAATCTGTTTAAGGAAATATTCCTTTCAGGGAAGTGTATATTCGGAAATCTCTATTATAATGAGGCCAGTCTGTTGCCACTCTCTGCCCTTTCCTGTAAATACAATTCAGGGTTTATCCCGGATGCACACGGGGTAAAGGATATGGTCATACCAAGGCTGAAGAATGACATGAAATGTCTTGAATCCTGTTCTTGCTGTAATGCACCTATGGATAATTTCAGGGGATTTTATAAAAGGGAACGGGGCTGTTTTACAAAGGTAGAAGTACCCAAAAGGCTTATAGCCAGGACAGCAATTAATCCCATGAGAGAAACTGCTGCACATGGTGAACTGTTTTCCATGGAGGCAATCAATGAGGGGAGTTTTTTTACGGGAAGGCTATATGTTGATAATGGTCTAAAGGATAAGGTTTCGGAGTTTCTTAATAGTAGGGAAGTAAGGATTGGAACGGCACGAAGTAGAGGTCAGGGTCATTGTAAGGTCTGGGTACATGACGAGGCCTCAACTGACAACCTTATTGAAAGGTTTGATAGATTTAACAGTCTTGTTGGAGACAAACACACCTATTTTTCGATTACCCTGCTTTCAGACATGATTGTTTTTGATAGATATCTGAGGTATTGCAGTAACTTAACATTGGATACATTACTTGAATATCTTTCAGTTGACAGCACCATTTCGAATAACTTTAAACTTGATTTCTGGATTTCAGGTACAAGAAAGATATCGGGCTGGAATAGCGCACCTAATGTCTCACTGCCCAAGGAGGATGTTGTTGCGATAGAGAAGGGCTCTGTATTTGTTTTCAAGAGCAACAATCCCTTGCCTGAGGCAGTTAAAGTCCGGATTATATCTGAGTTGAAAAGAATTCCGGAGTTTATCGGAGAGAGAGTCACTGAGGGATTTGGGCAGGTAAGTATCTGTAATAAGTTCCATCTTGAATTTTATAAGGAGATGAAAGAATGATTGGCGCACTTTCCATGATTGTAGAGAAAAACATTCAGGTATATCAGGAGAAGATATCAAAGAATGCCTTTGATTTCTACCAAACATATTTGAGGAAAAAGAGCGGTGCTCCTTCTCAGACGCAGATGAATACCCTTGGATCATTGATACAGGATACGGGAGATTTAAATGCCCTGCTATCTGAGACAAGAAAATTTTTAACAAAACAGAGAGATAAAAACCAGGATAAGAAGACTGGGTGGGCGCTTGAATGTGAAGGGAAAATGCTTGCAGATATAATCATAGAGAAGATTGAATCTGTTGATAGAGAGAAATTTTTTGGAGATTATACATTTGCAGTCAACTCAAATACGTCTTTTTTGAGAGAAGGTCTGAAAGACAAAGAGAAAGAAGACGCGGATAATGAAACCCTTGAACTGGCAAAACTTAAGTACCTCAAGGCTCTTTTTTCTGCAATACTTCTAATTTACAGGATAGAGAATGCAAAATTGGATATTAACGGCAAAGTGAAAAAACTGAGCTTCTACCTTGAAGGAGGTGAATTGATATGTCAGAAAGTTCAATAAGGATGGACAGGCTGGATAACAGATATATCATAACTGGTGAACTTGACTTGCTTACTCCAATGAGTATTTCTTCTGGAAAGGCTAATCCTGAAACAGACAGTCCATTTATACGAACCATGAATGGTACTGTCTATATCCCCGGTTCATCTTTGCGAGGGTCATTTAGAAGCACTGTCGAAAGAATACTCGCCTCACTGGGCAACACAAAATTAACATCCTGTATTCTGTTTGAAGATTCCACTTCTAACATCTGTCTTGCCGGGAACAAGAAGGAGAAGGACAATCTTTTAAAGAAAATAGAAGCTAACCAAATAGATGAGGATGGAATCATTGCTGAACTTGACAGCAAACTTTGTGGTGTCTGCAAGGTCTTTGGAAGCACTTTTAATATATCAAAGGTTAGATTTACCGACCTTTATCCTGTTTCCGGAACCACTCCTTCAGTTGTGAAGAGGGATGGAGTCGGTATTGACCGTGATACCGAAACAGCGGTTGACGGTGCAAAATTTGATTACGAAGTAGCTGAAAAACATGCAAAATTTTATTTCGAGATGATTGTGGAGAATGTTGATGAGGCTGACATGGCTGTTTTGTCTATCGGATTGAATGAATTAATAAGAGGAGAGTTATGGGTCGGAGGTAATGCTGCTGCAGGTCTTGGAAGATGCATGCTGAATTCACCCACAGTATCACGCTATTTTACTGACATTAACTCATACTTGGAATCAGGATATTCAACTAACGGAGATATTGCTCTCATAACCAGTCATCTCAATAAATTCCTGGAGGTATGAGATGCTCAAGAAGATGATAAATGAATGTAACATGACCATCAGTCTTAAGTCAGGCAGTCCATGGTTAATCAAAGATGGACGGTATGAGAAGAATACTTTTATCAAGGAAATGAATCTGGAAAGTAGGAAGAAAGAATATCCGGATGCTGTTTTTATATGTACCGATAAAGACGAGGTGTTTAACAACGCTATCAAAACTAAAAATTATAACTCTTTAAATCATTATATACCTGGAACCTCCCTGCGAGGTGTTTTCAGGAATCATACAGAGAAAATCGCAAAAACCTTTCTTGATGGTAAAGACAATTATAGTATTTGCTGCGACCCCTTTGATAAAAAACTCAGTTGTTCAAATAGACTTGAAAAGTCAAAACCGTATACACCTTATAAAGATTCATGCCTTATCTGCAAACTCTTCGGTTCAACTGCATCAGGAAGCAGAATTGAGGTAGGAGATGCTGAGATAACTGAAAAGGAGGTAATCATAAGGGACGGCATTGGTATAGATCGGGTTACGGGTGCTGTAAAAAGTGGTGCTAATTTCAGATTCCAGTTGCTTGAAAACTGCAAAGCAGAAGTAAAAGTCAGAATCAGAAACTTTGAACTCTGGCAGCTTGGTCTTCTGGCGTATGTATTTCAAGACCTTAAGGATGGGTATATATCAATAGGGTTTGGCACTACAAAGGGGTATGGAAAAGTAATCGGAGAAACAACATCCGTTAAACTTATGTATCTTGGGAGTATTAACCCTGAAGATGAGATAAAGGATGTAGGTGCTTTGTCTTCACCAGTTGATATTGATAAATACTGCTTTATCTCAGGCAATCTCGGCAAAAAGGAATACCTGACCCCCAATGCAGGTGAGAGTCTCTCCATACGTAAGGAGTTAGAGATAACTAATATTCCACAATTTATGAGAGATATAGCCCCGGAGTGGAACAAAGCACTTGAAGCAACTTTAGCCCTGGAGAGTTAAGATGCCACTGATAGGATATAAAAAAGGTTGTAACGAGTCGGAAGTCTCAGAATTTGCATCAGATATTGACTATAAGTTTGCCATACTGGAAAAACCTGATGATATACGATTTATCAAAAAGTCCGACATTAACAGCATTGGAAATCTGTCTGACTGGGATAGGGGACGGCTATTTGGAGAAAATGTTGAACTCAGATGGCTAAAACGAAGGAATGGGTTCCATGTAGTTATAATTTCTGAGGATGGTGTAGTTCCTGAAAAACTTAATCCTGAAGAAATAAACCCTGTTCGTGAAAGAGGGGTATATCTCTGGGGAGAAAACATCGAAAAGAGTGGTAATACAACGGATGACTGGTACGAACAACGAATTCCAAGAATCTTGAACTACCCCGTCAATGCCACTAAAATAAGAGGCAGGCTGAAACTGATTGTAAAGGAGTATTCCCTATCCTCTGATAAAAGCACTGTCCACCGTTATGTAGGGTTAAAGGAGGAATGAAGATGTTTATAAACCCCTATAATTTTGCAGCAATTGATGAAGAAAATGTGGCAAGAGAGCAAGCTATCAGATATGGTGGCAAGAGCGGGGTGATCACTGTAACTCTCAGATTCCTGACTGAAGCACATGTAGGAGATGGCAATAGAAAATTCATGAAGGTTGGTGCCAAGACTGGCATATACGGTTCCAGCCTGAAAGGACTCCTCAGGGCAACAGCAGAGGCCATATCCAACTCGTGTATATCGATGATATCAGATGAGTTAAGCGGTTCATTGAAAGATGATATCCTTATTAAAAAATGTGATAAAGATAATGGGTTATGTATTGCCTGCCGTATATTTGGTACAACTGTGAAAAATAGTATTATTAACGATGAAGAAGAGTCATTTAGCTTTGCCGGTAAGATAAAGGTAATGGATGCTGTTTCTGTTGATACAAGAAAAATAACAAAAGATGCTTATCTTCAGAATGAACACTCTCTTAGCAGCCCCAAGCCACTTAGACACAGGATATTTTATTTTGACAATAACAAGATTAAAGGCAGAAAATTCTACTATCACCATAAAAAAGCTAATCTACCACAAAGGGGAGAGCTGAAGATAGAGGTTGTGAGCGAGAATTCGGAGTTTGAGTTTGAGATTCATTATAACTCCCTGACTGATAAAGAGCTTGGTCTCCTGATTCAGAGTATTGAACTTAAAGATGGATTTGGACACAAACTCGGAATGGGCAAGCCTCTCGGGCTCGGAAGCTGTAAGATGAGAATTATAAGGTTAAAAGAACTAAATTCAAAGGATCGTTACTCAAAGCTGGACAGTGTTAATGAGATTGAAGGTAAGGAGATAGAGAAGCATATCGAAGGGTTAACAAAATCATATGCGAACGGCAAGGCATTAGACCTGTCACGTAATTCACAATTAAAGGACCTATTGAGGTTAGATAAAAGTCAGAATAATAATGGTAGTCCAGGAGCATTACAAATTAAATATCCAAGCCAGAATTGGTTCTCAGCCAATAAAAATGTGCCTCTCCCACCTGATGGCATACTTGACAAACCCCGAACACCACCAACTAAGAAAACTGAGAAGTTGCAGGGAAAAGCAAAGGCCACTGTTGATGAAGTAAAAGAATTCGGGACTGTCCTTAATTTACCGGATAACAAGAAGGGATATTTAAGCAAAGATAAATATGAATCAAAAGGCATAGAGCTAAAAAAGGGACAATCACTGGAAGTAACCGTTGGTGAGTTTAGCGATAATTCAAAGATGTATATCTGCAACCTTTAAACGGAGGCATTATGGAAAAGCTTATCATGATGACAGTTGGCACATCGGTCTTTGATGCAAGTAAAAGTTTTAATAATGCTGATACAAATAGACTAAAGAACGCTGTTGAAGCAGAAACAAGTAGTCCGGATATTGAGAATGACATATCTAATGCCATGATAGCTGCTTCTTTAAGTGACAGATTTAACCTTACTGCTGAAATGGCAAGTCTTATTGCCTTTAACGAGAGACATCCATTGGATGACTGTGACTGGATTATACTACTTTATTCAGAGGATAAAAAAAGTGAGGTCTGTGCTCATATTAACGCACAGGCAATTGTTAAGAGATATTTTAATGATAATGCTTCTTTCCCTTTGACAACAACTGATGATCAGCAGATTGCAGGTATGAAAAACTATTTCATTATGAATAATGGCGGAGGGGTAGGAATTGTTAAGATTGATGGATTGAGTCCAAGTAGTAATGAAACACAATTTCTTAATGCCTTGTTAAATCTTGAAGAAACTATAAAGGGCATAAGAGGTATTTTTCCTCATCAGATGGCTTATTTCAATGTTACCGGTGGACTTAAAGGAGTAATTCCCCTGACAACTGTTCTTTCCATTCAAGAAAATATGTATATCTTTTATATGCATGAAGAGAGTGAAGGATTATTCCTTATTGATTATCAGGGATTGAAAAAAGTAATTGGTGATCCTCAAGCTATTATCAGTGGTTCATTTGGACCATTATGAATGATAAAAAAGCAATAAAAGGAATCAGAGACTCGGTCAGGTATCCGATTGAGTTGTGCAACGAGGGGAAGTTTGAGGAACTTTTTGAAACAATTGATAATAATAAGCAGAATAAAGCAAACTTAGAAATTATTGAAAGTGAAATAAAGCTTTTCACTGATCAGTTGCCCATCCTTAAATATGAATTATCCTACATCCAGTGGATTTTAAATAGAAATAGAAATTTTTCTAAAAAAGTAAATGAGGTCATAAGATTTAACTGGCTTCGCTTATGTCTGAATACAAAAAAGGACCCTGATATTGAATATTATCTTGATCTGAGGGGAATTGACAGGGAAGAGGAAGTTGAAAACTGTATTGTTAAAAGAGATTCTGAGAATAAGGTGGTTTCAGGCCTGCGAAGCACCTCTATAGATTCTTTCTTTTTAGACCAGCCACAAAAGATATATCTCAAGGTAATAACAGACTGGTATATAAGAAGATATAATCTGGAAATGGGCAGGACACTTGTTAAAATAGTTACCGAGAGAGATCGCTTTGTACACATAATGGATCGCTTGTATCCACTTGGTTTTTTAAAATTAAAAGAAGTTTCTTTAGTTTTTCTTCTCATCTTGTCTCTATTCACTTATGCTTTACAAACAGAGACGTTCGAGTTTATAGACAAAATCAAGTCATGGTTGCCTCTTTTCAAAAATCCAGAAAAAATATACTTTCCAGCTGAAATAGTGCATTCATTACCGTTAGAGATAATTATTTTTTCAATTTATGCTGTCGGATTCTTAATTATCATGTTTATAATTTGCTCTAAAAATAATATCTTATGGATGCACCTTATAGTTCCAAGACTTATAGGTGCAATTATTATTGGGTTTTTACCTCTGATCATGGCAGAGGAAATCTGGAGCTTTGCATCTGATATTACTTTTAGCCATGCTTTTATAATAATTTCAATTATGCTTATTGTTTCGTTGTTCTATTTATTTGTTGAGGTTAGAAATCAGAAGATAAACACTAATTCCGAAGCATTCAAGCGAGCATGTTCTGTATTGATTTATGGTTTAAATATCTCTTTAGTGTTTTCTATCCTTATTAACGATTTATTTGGTCAATATTTCTTGAAATGGCCTAAAGAACCTCGTTTTAAACCTCTTGTGGGTATGTTTGGCATAATTAACCCTCAGGTAGTAATTGTCTTCGCTTCTGCTGCCCTTCTCATTGGTATATTCATTCAGGTATTCTGGGAGGAAAAGACTATTACTGAGCCTCTATGATATTTATGGAAACAAAATCTTTCAGGAACTGACATGGAAATTATTGAATCCATATTTGATATGCTGGACAAAATCAGCGTTGTAACCGGACTGATTGCTGCATTGTTTTCTGTTCTCATATGGATAAAACTCCGGCGGCAAAATAAACGATTACAGGAGATTGCCGGTACATCCCCCAAAATAGAGAATTTCAAGGAACTCGTTGACTATCACAAAGACATAAAGACGATAAATCCATACGCTCTTGCCGTTTCTTTACTGCCCACGACTGACTCCATAAAGGGAGACGTTGAGAGGTTTTTAAAAGGCAAAGGCGGTGAATGGGAGAAAATGCCTGTTGAAGAACTCAATATGAATGGACTCAGTCCTGAAAGTATAGAAGATTTTATCAATACGTTAAGAGTGAAAAGAAGGCAGCTCGAAGCACAGAACGCAACAGAGATACATCTTTTTATTGCTGGGCCAATCCAGGCAGGAACATTAATTGGAGCTATGTTTGATAACTGGAGGCCTGTCAAGCTCTATCATAAAAACCAAAAGGGTAATTATGAATTCTGGTGTCACTTGATCAAATAGCCCGAGGGAACGATGATAGTTGTTGATCTTAGCACCTTTTTCAAAGAGACTGCCAAACTCGCTGATCTTGACTCGTATATCCGGAAAGCGGAGGTGATGGCAGGCAATGGAAATGAAGTCATACTTACCGGAAGGGCACCTGTATGGCTCTACCTGAAAACTGCCCATGCACTGCATGGAAAGGCGAGAAAACTGATATACAGGAGTCCTGTAACTGGAGACGTGGTAATCTTTGACCATAGTCCGTATTGACTCA
>QIGD01000029.1 GCA_003229935.1 Methanobacteriota archaeon
GAATTGGCACCCGTATCGAAAATCAGGAGGCTGCCTTTCATCAGGACATGCTTGGCTACATTTAACAGAAACTGCATGTGCTTTTTGTCCTGGGTGTTACCTTTCTGGATAGTGAGGGCTGTAGGGATATCGTTCATCCCAGTTGATATCCCGAAGGCACCAAGTTCTGCTTTTTCACCTTCAAAATAGGTGGAGGAGAAGTCCATCAACTGGTCTTTGTCCACAAGGCCGTACTTATTCAGGATGGCCTGGTATCGCAGATGTAAAATAGAGCTGGTTTTGGTTTTGCCCACATGCTCTATTGCACGATATAGGCTCCTTTCTGCAGGTTTCTCCTTTAACCCCCTCAAAACATTCTTCTGGATATGTGTCCAGAATCCGATGCACTGACACCCCGTGAGTCAAACGGTTGTTAAGGAGGACTTTGACCCGGCCCTCAAAATTCTTCGCCTTTTTGGTGACCCCATCAAAAATCCCAGAGATCAAACCGAAATCTTTTTCTGCATTGTCTAGCAAGGCTATCCCGCCTAAGGAGAGGGTAGTACTTTTCATCGGGGATAGTTGGCATAACGAAAATATATCCTTTATCTTTAGGCATCAAGTGGCGAAGTCAAGTTGAAAATAGCCTTTCACAAGCAGGTCTGAGCCTTGCCAGTGCATTCAGAACATCTTCTGTGAATTTTCCGAACACACATTTTCTATACCGATGATTGGTCTCTACCTTAATCAAATCATCCGCTTTAACCTTCTTGCTATCCAGCACCGGGATATTACAATGCAATAAAGCACATTCTCAAAAGAGAAAAATGCTTTGTCTCCCATTGTGCTGCTTTGAAGTCTACCAAAAAGCCTCCTGACCAAAGATTTATCTTCTTTGATATCCAATTCCTTATCTGAGACAAGTGAATGAAAGTCACATATCTCACTGTGGAAAAGCAATTTTCCATTGTATTTGAGAAAAAACATAATCTGGCCACCTCTATTGTAGTTTTTACTTTAATATTGGTGGTTACTAATATAGACTTTGCTATTTTATATTCCAAACCGGTATTAAAGTCTTATTAATGGATCATCATCCTAAAAAAAGTGTGGAATGGTTACTTTTAGAATATAAAATAATATAAATGGAGTTATTGGAATTCTAATTCTAAATCGGGCGAATGCCGAAGGCTCTTAATTATAATGTTTTTGAAATCTCCCTTATGTTTAATTATCTTACTGACAGTTGTCTTATCACCCAGATATAAAACCCATCTGGCAATCCACTCCGCCTCTTTAGTTGTGAAGTTATTGATATTATCTCTAAGCTCTCTGAAGTTTTTTATCACCTGCCCCCATCCTTATAGTAGGGATTTTTGCCATCAGCTTCAAAAAGCTTCTTTGATATTTCATGTAAAGCTATTCTTTTTCCACTACCTTTGACCTGCCTCTCTTCCTTTTAACAGGCAAAATTTCACCTCCAATTTCTTGAGTTAGTTTTCTTTTTATTGCTTATAACCTTTGAGATATCTGGATACTATAGTGTTCCAGTTGAAGAATTTTCTGGCTGCCTTCTGTCCCTGTTCACCCAAACTCTTTACGCCCTGTGGGTCGTTTATTATGTAATTTATTCCCCAGGCAATCGACTCGGGGGTTTGGAATACCTTGATACCATTTACAAAGTTGTTGATATTTTCTCCCAGTCCACCCACATCTGTGGCTACCACAGCCTTTCCGGCAGACCAAGCTTCAAGAAGCACAAGGCCAAATGGCTCATTTCTGCTGGGAATGCATACGATATCACTGGCATTTAGAAGCTCAAGATATTCCTCATCAGGAATATATCCTAAAAACTGAACTGCATGGGAGACACCATTTTTTCTGGTAAGGTATTCAAGATGACCTCTCATACCGCCACCCCCTGCAATAACAAATCTTGCATCCCAGCGATATCTGAGCACGTGTGATATGGCATTCACCAGAAGGTCTGGCCCCTTCTGAGTTACCAGCCGTCCTATAAAAAAGATTAGAGGTGCAAGAGGATGAATTCCATACTTTTGCTTGACTCTTCCAGGGTCAACCTCCCTTTTGAACCTCTCTGCTTTTATTCCGTTGGGAATAACATCCACTTTCCAGTCAGGAATATTATATAACCAGCCCAGTTCATCCTTCATTGTATGGGAAACAGTAGTGATTCTATCAGCAGCATATCCACCATACCACTCTCTGCCGGAAATCTCCCCGAACTCATACCAATCCCCAAAGGCATTCCCGTTCCTTCCCCATTCAGTAGAGTGGTAGGTTAGAGTAAAGGGATATCCATTTTGAAGTTTCAGGTGGTTCAGGGTATTTATCACATGCCAGTCATGGCCATGTAGCACATCAAATTTTCCTTCCTTCTCAACTTCGTAGAACCTATTTATCATGGAATCTGCCATCTTATCGCAGAATTCCAGAATATTGCCAGTAGGGTCAAAGGCACATCTTTGATATACAACACCCTCAATCTCTTCTCTGAATGGCTGGTTGTCTCCTATCCTTGTAAACACATGTACCTCGTGTCCTTTATCCGCCAGAGCTTCAGACAGATGTGTTACTGCAGGTGCCATCCCACCAACTCTGATGGAGTAGAGGGACTCCCAAGAAAACATAGCGATTTTGAGTGTCTCCATAAATACCACAGTTACCTATTCATTGTCTATCCTGACATATTCCCACGACTAAAGTCGTTGGTTTTCTCCTATGCCTGTCATAATTTTCAGAAAAGGAATTTTCTTGCCCTTATGAATCTCCATATCTGTCCGAGTTCACTTATATCACCTGTTTTAATGATATACTTGATTTCATTTAGTATCCTTCCTGGCCTAAGGTAAAACTGAGTGTATGCCTTTACAAGTAGGTCTTCAAGTTCCTCCGGTTTTAAATACTCTGTATTCATCACTCCATGTGTACCGTCCAGAAATTCCAGGTTTTTCCTTATTATTCTGTTATGCACCTTATCCCAGAGTTCTGTTCCCGGCAAAGGCGTAAGAATGGAGAATTGGGCAACGTCAGGGTTAAGAGCTTTCGCAAATTTTATTGTATTCTCTATCATATTTCTGGTTTCTTTAAACTCTCCAATGATGAAGCTTCCTATAATACCCATTCCGTTGTCCTTCAAAATCTCAAAGGCCTTCTTTATCATCTCCACATTTGTTCTCTTGTTATAGCTTTCCAGCACCTCCTCATTGGCGCTTTCAATGCCCATATAAACTGCTGTACAGCCTGCCTCTGCCATATCCTCTACCATCCAGGGGTTTTTTATAATTGTATCAACTCTAGACATGCAGCCCCATTTTATATCTACACCCCGCTCTTTTATCTCGTTGCATATTCCCTCAACGCGTTTCGGGTCAAGGGAAAAATTGTCATCCACAAATGAGAGTGCCTTATATCCATACTTGAACCTGATTTCTTCTATTTCTTCCGCCACATTACCTGGGCTTCTTGCCCTCCACTGCAGTCCATTCAATCTAGAAGCTGAGCAGAAGCTACAGCCAAAGGGACATCCCCTGCTGGAGACAGCTGAGGCCACAACTTCACCATCCATCTTCATATATCCTTTTGCTTTAAGATTGAAAAGGTGCCTTGCAGGGAATGGCAGGGTATCAAGGTCTTTGATGAAGAATCTGCCCTGATTGCGTTTAACCTCTCCATTAGTACTGTAAGTAAGCCCCTTTATTTCGCTGAAATTCTGACCGTTTTCCAGGACATCTATAAGCTCAGAGAAAGTATATTCACCCTCTCCTCTAACTGCAAAGTCAAAAACATCAAAGGCATTATCATCTAAAAAAGATGCATGGGGTCCGCCTATAATCAGAGGTATGTCCGGTTCGTTATCTCTGATTCTTTTGGCGACCTTCAGGGCTTCCGGATATGTGGGTGTGAGGCTTGTTATTCCCACTGCATCGTAGCTGGAAAGCCCATTATCATTCCACTGTTCCACAGATAGGTCAAGGATTTTGACATTGTGACCCTCTTTCTCCAGCAAAGCGGCTATGTAACCGAGACCTATCGGTGGCAGGTTAAGGTTGAACTCTTTGAATCCCTTGAGAAAAGGTGGATTAATTAGAAGCACTTTCATGCCAGAACCTCCTCCTGTACCATGATACAGGCTGAAAAATACCTTTCTATAACTATATTAAATAGTATAGCAGTTTCATACATACTTTTCCCTCCTTTCAAGACTGCCACGAATATGCTTCTATTTCTCTTTTATCTTTGCTGTGTTTACCCCATAATATTGATTTATCAAGACTACACCCGTAAACCATCAGCATATCTCCTTTTTTCTCCCTATTTCTTCCTTTACTTTTTCCCCCATACAAATGCCTCCATATTATACATATATATCATCTTTGTAACAATCGAAATGTTGAAAATAACTATGTATTTATTCTTCCAGCCTATTCAGTGTATGTATATTCACTCAATCTTCAACAAATAATTATGAATTTATTAAAAACCTCCTTAAGTTGTTCATTTTTATGACAATGAGGCCACCCATTTGAATGGGTGGAGGAATCTCCCTTTTTCACATCTCTTAAAGGCCCTTGTTTTAACTGGGGGTAATCGACCCTTTTAATTTAGAGGCAATATGTTCCACCACATGTGTGCCATCGTTAACAGCAGTGTATATCAGGTTTAGATGCCTTACTTCATCGGATTTGCCATCCTTTGAACGCTTTATATATGAAGGGCTTATTGCACCACCTATAGCATATACAGTTTTTATACTTGTTTGCATATTTTCATCAAGTATTACAAGTTCTGATTTCCTTCCAGTCTCATGAGTCATAAGTTCCATACCCAACTGCTCAAAAATTTGTGCCGGACCCATAAATCCTATGCAGGCGATGACATTCTTCATAGGGAAACTCATGCTCCTGTATATTTTGATTTCATCATCGAGAGAATACTCTTCTATTCTTATAGTGAGCCTTCTTATGCCTGATTCGTCCACCTCACCTATTACAGGCTTGGCATCTTCGAGAATTTCAATATCCCCGCCAAGCAGTATCTCCTCTCCTAAATCTCTTGCAACTTCTCTTACAACTTCGAATTTCTCCCCTCTGTTAGCCCAGTATACCTTGGTCTGGTCCTCTTTTTCTCTTTTAAGTTTTGATAGTGTTATTACCACATCTGCTCCTGTGTTTCCCCCGCCTATTACAAGAACATTCTGATTTAAATACTTATTAGGGTCATGGAGAGTTCTGGCTATTGGTCTGGCATCACCATATATTTTAAGTTTTCTTGGAATATTGCTGCCTATTGCAAGAATTAAATTTCTGCACTGGTAGTCTGCCTTATCCGTCTGCACCACAAGGATTTCACCCTCTTTATGAAAACTCTTGAATTCTTCTACCGTTTTAATATTCAATCCACCGAGGTTTTTCAATGCCTCTTTTACACTTCTATAGAATTCCTCAATTGTAACCTTTTTCTCTGGTGGTTCAAGTAGGGACATTGAATAGCCTTCGCTGGCTCCTTTAGGTATAGTTGGATATACTTCTTTGCCTGTAGGATATGAACTTATAATTCCAGAGAAGATATCCTCCCCTTTTTCTACTATGAGATAGTTCAGTCCAGCTTCCTTTGCTTTCACAGCAGCTGCTATTCCTCCGGGACCCGCTCCAACGATTATAATATCATATACTGCCGTTATACCCACCAACCACGTTTATCAATGAAATAAACAATTTTAAACAATTTATATGTCTATTGTACATATATATAAAACTTTTCTTCTTTTCTAATAGAACATCTTTTTCAATCTTTTAATTCTCTCCTCAGTTGGCGGATGTGTTGTGAATAGTTTTGCCATAGACACATTTTTAAACGGATTTATAATAAACATATGAGCCGTTGAGGGATTGGCATTTTTCATCGGATTTCTTGCCACTCCTGTTTCAAGTTTTTTCAGTGCACTTGCGAGTGCCCATGGTTTTCTCGACATCTTGGCTCCTCCCTCATCCGCGGAATACTCTCTTGTCCTTGATATAGCCATCTGTATAATCATTGCTGCAATCGGTGCCAGAATAGCCATAAGTATTATACCCAGAAAGTCTGACGAACCTCTGTCTCCATTCCTTCCTCCAAACCCTCCGAATATAGCAATCCATGTTGCCCAGCTAGCTAACATTGTAATCACTCCCGCAATCGTGGCTGCCACTGCGCTTATAAGAGTATCGCGATTCTTCACATGCGTCAGCTCATGACCGAGTACACCTTCCAGTTCATCCGAATTAAGCAGCTTTAGAATCCCTGTAGTTACAGCCACAGCCGCATGTTTAGGGTCTCTTCCTGTTGCAAAAGCATTTGGCGTTTCACTCTGCACAATGTATACCTTTGGCATTGGTATTTTTGCAGTTAGAGTAAGATTCTCAACTATTCTGTGAATTTCTGGCGCTTCCTGAGGAGTTACCTCTTTGGCCCTGTACATCTTAAGTACAATCTTATCGCTGTACCAGTAGCTGCCTAAATTCATTACAATAGCTATAATAAAGGCGAAAATCATACCTGTTACTCCGCCGATTATCCTGCCAACTATAACAAGAAGGCCTGTAAGAAATGCAAGTAATAACGTAGTCCTAATAATATTTCCCATCGTTTCACCTTTTTCTTACTTTCAGTAAATTTAACATTGTAAACCTTAGCAAAAATCACAGACCGGTAATATCTTATTTACTTGCGAAGTATATGTTCTCCCTGTCCATTCCCAGCTCAATAAATTTGCCTGTACTCAGAATCCTATAGCTCTCTTTTATTGGTGCCACTCTCTTCCAGGGGCCTATAATCGAGTTTTTAAATATTCTAACTCCGCCGCCTCCAATGACAGGTACACGTTCCAGCTGGTCGCCAGAATAGTCTACATTTAAGTCAGCATCAATCACACTTCCATCCTCTACTGTTGTGAATCTCCCAAGAATACATCTGTTCAACCTCACATTTTTGCCAATATTTACAAAGCTCATGATTACCGAATTTTCTATAATACTGTTCTCTCCTATAATGCAGGTATGACCTATGGAGGAGTCTTTTATTTTTACGCCATCTTCTATGGTGCATTCCCTACCTATGAGCACATGATCTCCTAAATTAACTCCTGCAAGCCCATAGTTTCTCGCAAGTGTTGTGGGGTGAATCCATCTGTTTTTTTCCACATTATGTTCAAGTACAACAACATTTTTTATCTTTCCATGGAGTACGTCAAGGGTGGTTCTCAAAAACCGGCCAGGACTACCAACATCAGCCCAGTATCCATTTAGTAAATATCCATATACCGGGTAGCCATTCTGGGTTAAATAAGGTATTACATCCCCGCCTATATCTCTCACTTTATCTCCCATTCCCTTAAAAACCTCTATTATCTTGTTTGAAAAGAGATAAATTCCTGCATTTATAAGCCTAGAAGGTGCTTCCTCTGCTCTGGGCTTCTCCACAAATCTTTGTATTTTGAGGTCTCTGTCCGCTTCGGCAACACCAAACTGGGTAACATCTTCTTCGGCATCAAGCTCTTTGAGGACGACTGTTAAAAGTGCATTTTTCTTCTTATGCCAGCTTATCAGTCCTTTTAGGTCGATATTTGCAATATTATCTCCACCTATTACCAGTATATCATCTTTTATATTATAGTAGTCCATGCAGTAACGCACAGAATCAGCACTACCCTTATCAGCATAATTTGGCTGGTATTTGAATTCTTCCTTTGTGTTTATGCCAAGTCGGCTGAAGAAAGCCTCACCATCCTTGTAGTACTTATTCAGTTGTGCAGTGTTATCATAGCCCTTACTCGCAAGTGTAATCTTCCTGCATCCCTGGATTACCAGAGGTTCTAGCATTCTTGTCAGTACAGCTATATTGCACATATCTATTATAGGCTTTGAAATATTCAGTGACAGGGGGTATAAACGCGTCCCCTTTCCTCCCACAACAGCGATTACTTCGATGTCATTAATATGCATATATATAATTGGCAAACTAGAATATATAATTGTTATGTAACACTGAACGATGAACATAAATGCGACTCAAATAACTGGTTGTAGGTGATGGCATCAAAAATTTTTTATTCTTTTAACGCAATGTAATTATATGGAAATCAAAGAATTTCATTCTGTAGTAAGTATTGCTGAAGCGAAAGAGAGACTTTTTTCTAGTTATAAGCCAGAACCAGAGTCTGAGCATGTAGCCCTCAATCAGGCACTTTACAGAGTTGCTGCCGAGCATATAATAGCTCCAGTAGATGTTCCTCCTTTCGATAGGGCAAGTATGGATGGTTATGCTGTGCTTGCAAGAGATACTTTCTATTCCGATGAGGAAAATCCTGCCGAGCTTAAATTTAAAGATTACATAACAGCTGGAGATAATAGAAAATTTGAGATAGTTCCGGGAGAGGCAGTTGGTATAGCAACAGGTGCACCTATGCCCAAAGGAGCCAATGCAGTTGTAATGGTTGAATATACTCATAGTGAAAAGAGCTGGGTCAAGATTTACAGGCCAGTGGCCCCAGGAGAGAATGTTATGGCTGCTGGCAGCGATATCATGAGAGGGGAAACAGTCCTAAGGAAGGGAACTATGCTTTCACCAAGGGAGACAGGAGTTTTAGCTGCTCTTGGAATCATGGAAGTAAAGGTATACAGGAAGCCAAAGGTTGCAATTCTGTCAACAGGTGATGAGATAATAGCACCGGGTGATAGCCTAAACTTCGGCAAGATTTATGATGTAAATTCAAGAGCTATTGCAGATAGCGTAATAGAAAATGGAGGAGACCCCTTTTTTGATGGTATAATTGAAGACAATCAGGAGTTACTTAAGAAGAAGCTTATGAATCTTGTTTCTGGTGAATACGACATTATTATTACATCAGGTGGGACATCTGCAGGAGCCGGCGATATAAGTTATAAAGTTATTGATGAGTTGGGAAAGCCGGGCATTCTGGTTCATGGGGTTGCAATAAAACCTGGAAAACCAACCATAATTGGAGTTGCAGGAGGAAAGCCTATCTTTGGGTTGCCAGGCTACCCAACATCAGCTATGATTGTTTTTTATGTTTTTGTTGCTCCTATTATAAGAGTGCTTGCAGGATTACCGAAGGAAGAAATAACATCAATAGATGCACGAGCTTCAATGAGGATGTTCTCCGCAAAGGGAAGGTATGAATACAAACTGGTTAATCTTGTCAGGGCAAGTGATGGAAGCCTTTCAGCTTATCCAGTGCTCACAGGTTCGGGAGCAATAACAACTCTTGCAGAGGCAGACGGTTATATCGAGGTGCCTGAAAATGTCTCGATGCTTTCAGAAGGTGAAGAGGTAAAGGTTGCACTTCTTAGCAAAGCAATAAGACCTGCAGACCTGACAATTATTGGAAGCCATTGTATAGGGGTTGACCTGCTTTTAAATCTAATAAACAAAACTGTGCCCATGCAGGCTAAGATTATAAATGTCGGAAGTTCTGGAGGATTGAATGCTGTCAAGAGAGGTGAGAGTGATATATCTGGTACTCATTTAATATATGAAAAAACAGGTGAATATAATATCCCCTTTCTAAGTAGACTGAAGATAGATAAAAAAGCTTATCTTGTAAGAGGTTATGACAGGGAGCAGGGCTTTATTATAGCAAAGGATAATCCCATGGGTATAAAAGGTATAGAGGATATTCTCAGAGATGATATAAGTACAGTGAACAGAAATGCAGGGTCAGGTACTAGGGTGCTTCTCGACCTCGAGCTTTCAAAACTTGCAGAAAAGAAAAATATTTCCATGCAAGAACTTGTTAAGAAAATAAAGGGTTACGAAATAGAGGCGAAGTCTCACAGTGCTGTGGCTGCTGCAGTTGCTTATGGAAGAGCGGATATTGGGCTGGCAATAAAGACTGTGGCTGAACAGTATGAACTTGACTTCATCCCTCTTAAAGAGGAGAAGTATGACCTTGCAATTCCCAGGGAAAAGTTTGGTAAGAAGGAAGTTCAGACATTCATTAAATTTCTGGGAAGCAACGAATTTAAAGAAAAACTCAGAAAAACAACTGGTTTGAAACCCAATTCAGAAACTGGAAAGGTTATATATTCTCCTGACTAAATTACTATTATGTATAAAAATATCCTTGTGGCTACAGATGGAAGCTATCAATCAAAGGCTGCAGAAGACAGGGCAATTAAACTTGCTCTGAATTTTTCCTCAAATCTGACAGGCGCATATGTTGTAGATATAGGCAGGTTCAGGTGGGCAGAAGAGCTGATTCATGAGGTTTATGCCAAGGTTAAAAAGGAAGGAGAGGAAGTGCTCAGACGTTTCAGTGAAAAGACAGCAACGTATGAGATGGATGTTGAACTTATACTGCTTGAAGGCCATCCAGCTTATGAGATTGTTAAACTTTCTGAAAGATATGATTTGATAGTTATGGGTTCGAGAGGTTATGGTACTGAAGAAATAGCATTAGGTAGTATTGCTCAGAGGGTTGTGAGAAGAGCAAAGTGTGATGTACTTGTGATTAAGGTATAACTGACATACTATCCACGACTAAAGTCGTTGGTCTTCTGCTATGTTTGTCATAAAATTTCAAACAAAT
>QIGD01000030.1 GCA_003229935.1 Methanobacteriota archaeon
TGCCTTTACAGGAGGTGGATTCTGAAGGACTTCGTTTATCTTGTCGCTGAGCCGTGTGCTCACTGGGTTACACCAGAAGGGTCCTTCTTCAGGGAATCCTTCAGGCATCTGAAGGAATAGAAGGAGGCACCTTGCCTTGCCTGCCAGTTTGTAAGCTGTTCGGAAGCCCTCGGGATTGTCAGGCTCAAACGGATGCCACGCCTCTATGAGCCAGAGGTCAGCCATGAGGTCCTCAGCAGAAAGCCCTGAACTTTCACCAAAAAAAAGCATCCTGCATTCACTCTCTTTGCAACTCATCACATAAACCAGATATTGCCTCAAAGCTTTACCTACTTCCTCTACTCCGGTAAGAATGTTAACCTGCATGAGAAACAAGAGCGACCATTAATTCAGAATAGCTCTTTTGAACCTCCTTGCTATTGATTTTACTTTTAGCGGCAATAACTTGCTCATATATTTGACAAAAGTTATTGAATTTATTTTTCAGGTTATTATCCTTTTCAGACTTTATTTTTAGCAGGTTTTCAACTTTCTCGTGAAGTTTATTTACTGTGTTTACCTCGATAATTTCATTAAGATAATCTTCTGACTTTTCACTCTCAGATTCTTTATATCCGGCCATATCGAGCAGAAGGGAGAGTGATAACATCCGTATCTCATCGCAGAGGGGCTTTACACAAGCAATATTATATAAATTCTTTAATCCACTAAGGAATTCTTCATTATTTTCGCAATCATTTATTAATTTCACGATAGCTATTAAAAGAGGGCTATTAGGTTGCTGTGTAGTGTAACATCCACTATTAATTCCATTTCTTGTGAGCTCATTTGCAAAACAGAGATTTTCATCAGTATGAGCATGAATATAAATCTCCGTCTTTTGTTCCTTATTAATATAACTGGATAATTTCTGCGTAAAAGAATCATAGCTAACCGCTTGCTCAAAAAAATCCCAGTTGAAAATGTAAACATCATCATTATTAGAACAATTAATAGTTACCGAGCTTATTTCATGACAATCTTTTCCACACGCACTACACCACGCTTCCCATTCGCTTTTATTATTCCAAATAGGACTATCGAGCTTGCTTGCAATAAAAATGAACCTCACTATATGCTCTCCTTTGCCTTCATCAATGTTTTAACAAGCAATAATTTTTCAGGGTATCCAGACATTAAAAAGAATTCAAATGAAGAAAAAGGCACATATTTAACCCCGATTGGAAGATCATGAGGTCGTCCTCTTCCAGATGTAACTATCACAAATGGTATGACATCTTTTAAAGACATTATATCAAATGGTATGCCTCTATCCTTTAACTTATCAATAATTCCCTGATGTATTACCAAAATATCAATATCTACATCAGAGTTTGCTGAATCTGATGAAATTTTGATAGGCTTATCACCCTTCAAACAATAATCTGTCCCCTTAATTTGAAACTCTTTGGTTCTATAGACATATTTATTAATCGGAAAAATACGAGTATAGAAGATATCTGCTTTCTTATCTCCATTGAATTTTTCATACCATTCCACATATCTCTCATCAAACATTGCAATCTTAAAGCAACCAGTCTCTGTTTCTTCAAGAAACACGTTTAAGTCATCTTTTCGAGATAGTAGTGGAAGCTGAAACTGCGAGCCTGAAAGCTCCTCATAGTAAAGAATCTTGTTAAGTGCCTTATTATTAAAGCATTTTCTCTTCTTGTGTCGGTTAAATATAATAGCCCCGTCAATAAAGTTAAGACTATTACTGTATGTAATTCCATTACAGGAGTCAGAGTTGGGCGATGTAGTTGAGGATATATCGAAGCAATTAGGCATTGTTACTGGAATATATGTTGTTTCACCGTTGTTTTCTGCTCTTTCAACATTTACATATATTGTTAAATTGTGTTTATTTATTATTTTCTTTACATGCCCAAGCCAGAGACAGAATATATTTCTTCTTACTTCAGATGCTTCAGATGGCTTTGCAGGAAAAGCATTCCTATCAACCCAGCATATCCTTTTATACAAAAACTGACTCCTTTTCCATTTTTCAGGCTTGGATCGTTGGGAATAAGAATACAACCAGAAGTTATCTTCAAGTGGAGAATGTCCGTTAACCATCCATTTCTTGGAATCAATCACCACAAACAACCTGTATGGATACCTCTCTATAGCAATCTTGAGCCAGTTGAGGGGATTGATGAGCGAATTGTTTTCATCAATTTTGAGCCAGTTTTTTAGTTCATTTATGTATTTTTCTTTTGGGTCAGGAAACGCGTCTTTAATAAGGTAGTAATAAAGTACCTTCAAAAAATCAGGACGGTCTTCATCTTTTTGAGGGTCAACAAACACAAAAAACTCAAAATCCCTCTCTGCTTTCTTCTCATCATCTTCATTCTGATATGAGAGAAGAAAGATGGAATTTTTGTTCAACTTCTGCTGTTTAGTCTTATCAATCTTACCAAAACACTCAATTGTTGAACTCACGTTTTTACCTCTAAAAAGTTTTAATCTCTTCTAAAGACTACTCCACTACTCCAACAATCCATTACTCCATCCTTATCCCTTCTATTCACCAATAAAATCTCTAAGCAGGTCTATATTCGTTCTAAACACCTCAACATACTCCTGTTTTATCCTCTCAAAAATCTCCTTTGCCGTTGATTCATCGTATATATAAGAGGTTTTATTTCTGTCCTCAAGCATGTCAAGCACAATCTCTGCTTCCTTTAAGAAACCCCTTCTTGCCGCCTCTTTAATGCATGACCTCGGACCGGCACATCTGTATCCCTCATACTCAAGGAATATTCTAAGGGTCTTCCAGAAGACCTCAAAGGTAAATTCAAACCGTTGTATTGCCCCGTCCCTGTCAAGCTCATCAATTGCTTCCCTGACAGCATCATCCAACTTCTTGGAGGCTTTCTTCAATTTTTCAAGTGAGTACTTTACTTCCTCTAACATACAAGACCTTTCCTGTCTTCAGGACTATTTCCCTGAATCCCTCGTCGACCTTATCAAGTTTTATCAGATCAACAGTATATATCGCCATCTTTTCGTCAAGAATCTCTTTTATCATCCTCTCCTCTCTGATATCCATATCAGCCCCTTCAATGGCAATATCAAAGTCAGAGTATCCATGTTCTCCTGTTTTTGCTCTTGAACCAAACAAGATTATCCGTTCAGGCCGTAGATGCTCAACTAGAAGCCTGACAATCTCATCAATCATCCAATTTTCACCCATCATCATCTTACCACTCCATTACACCAATACTCCATTCCCTATTTACACACCATCCCCACCTCTTTAGGCTTGGGAACCCTGAACTCAAATGCAAGTGTGCCAAGCGGTGAAACAGTGGCACGGATGATGAAGCCTTCTTCCTTAGAACCATCAGTTTTTTCTTCCTGGTTATCCGTCACCTTGTTCCCGCCCATACCAATGAGCCTAATCTCTTTTTGCTGGAGATAGCCAACAGATATCTTCATCTCCCCAAGTCCCCAGTTACCCTTTTTGAGTTCACCGCTCTCGGTGATAATGTTCTGTCGGAAGTAATGATTCATCCGGACTATCAGGTGCTCATACAATGCCTTAAGTGTATCATGAAGCTCTTCAAGGTTTTTTCCCTCTTTTAAATCAGTGGCATTGCTTATCAGCCCTTTCTTTTTTAACATATCTGTCTTGTTTTGAAGGTTCTCGTATCCAGTCTGTAACTTTTTGGCATCCTCTTTATCAATCACCCCATTATTTATTACTGTCCTTAATATATTGAATTCAGCCTCTTCTCCATTCTTATCCTTAAGAGCATCTATAGTTTCCAAAAGGTCTTCCAGTTTATCGTAGTCTTTCTGTTTAAGTGGATTAAATTTGATTCCAACCTGAGTTCTATCCAGTTTGGGATAATATAAACAGTTTTCCAACTCGTTGATATCTTGTTCCGTTACAAAGCTTACATTATCATAAACCCTGAATCGATATGAGTTATTGTCTTTATGATCGGGGGGCAGAACATCGCTCTCATCAAGAAACTCAATAATTACATCGAAGTGTACATCTCTTTTTCCATTTTCTTTTTGCCCAAAAGCCAGAGATAATCTATCTTCGTCAGTTTTATCATAATCTTTCATTCTGGTAAAAGAATGTTTGGCTCCATTTCTGATGACATTTTCAAGAATGGTGTAAAAAGCATGATAACCGATTATGCCACCCGGGATAGCGACTTGAATGTCTTCGTCAGGACAACAACATGTGTGATCTTTTGAGGTGAAAAGCAATATCAGCTTTGAGGCATCTCCGGCTGAGCAGTTGCCTTTTACGGCACATCCATCCTTGGAGCAAGCTCCACCGCTACAGTGCTCCTCTATTTTAGTTTTCCATAATTCTACTCCCATTTTATTCTGGGTGCCATTCTCCCATATGCTTTTATCCCAGATTTCTTTACACGACCTAAGAACATGGAATCTTACAGGAAATTTAGATTCACAGTCAGGATTACTGCCTTCTTGACATCCATAGAAATGAGCACATAAGTCCTCAGAACTGCCTATATAATTTAGAAGATGCTTCTGGGAAAGGAACCATCTCATAATATCTTTCATAAGCCAGGCAGGATATGTCCATTCCGGCCACTCTGTGGCAATCTGTGCAATAAAATCCTGCCTCTGCTGGAGGTATTGTGAAAGTATCCGAATATCTCTGCCCCATAGAATAACCTCTTTTGCCTTACTTTCATCCTTCTGTAAGCCTTTGACGATATTACCAGTATTTTCACTCTCGGGGAAACCATTAATTCCTTTGCTTGAAATCCTTGCTAAAACATGGCTTCCAATGTTGTGGGACATGTTGCGGGACATGATGGCAGCTATAGCAGCACGAAGGGCATGTTTCGCAATTTCTCGTTTTACCTCTTCTTCAACAAATAGTAATTCAAGGGCATCATCAAACGCTAAGTTTATTCCTCTTTTGTGTGTTTCTAAGACATCAGATTCAGAGCTAAAATATACAATAATATTCAAGTCTTTATTAACAATATGTATCCCGCTTTTAAGGTCTAATAAACTTCCTTTGTGGTTATTGCATATATCGGAACTAATATTAGAATGCGCATGCTTTTCCCCTCTATCACAAGCCGAGCATTTCGCAAAAGCACAGGAAGTGATATTGTTATGGTCACACTGTAAAATCTCCCATTTTGGAAAGGAATTATCATCTTTTTTGAAAATTAATTGCGAACAATTGTCGTTTGCGTCTTTCATGCAGGCGCCAGAAATACAAAAGAGTTTAGGTAAATTTCTTAAGATAGACGATAGTAAACCAGAACCCAACATATCTTTAAGGACTGCCGATAAGAACTCGAATTCCATAGCATCCTTAATTAATGTAACAGCCGACTCTTTAATAATCTGCAATAACCTCAAATAATCATAATAATTAAACTTCTTTTCGGAGTTATCTCCAAGAAATACTGCACCTATTATTTGCCCGTACAAACAGATAGGTGTCATCATGCCATTGGCCGGGCAAAGTTTTTCAAAGAAAACCTTTTCTAACTCATCGATTATATCTCCAAAAGCTTCCTGACTGTTCTTGTCGAATATAGGATCATTTTTAATATAGTCGGAGGCACCCTTGTATAATTCAAATTGCTCATTTGTATAGAAAAACACTGGCGATCCCGCATTGTATGCTCTCCCGAACAGTCGATAATAGCGGCTTATGGGCGTGTTAAACAGTAAGTCAATAAAAATATCTTCTGTTTTGTCTTCTTTTTTATACCATGAGTTTAATTGTGAATTCTCATCAACAATTTTTTTCGCGTCGTTTACCGCTTTTGTTATTCTACTCGAATATGGCCAAACCGTTAATATCTCATAGTAATAACTTTTTCCAATATAGTGTAAACATTGAGTTTCAGGATTCATAATCGCAATAAAAAGCGGGGCGTTTAAATGCAATTCACTTTTAATATTATCGGCTATTTTGCTTATAGTGGCATCAAAAGACTTTTTGCTTTCATTTACTTGTTCTTGCATAAAGCTTCTCCTGCTTTATTTAAAGGTCCAATACCTTTTGTTGTTTCACAGCTAACGCTTTTTTGATCTTTAAAATAACAAGTATGCTGAAGTTCACTGGTATTTAATAAATAATAATACCTTGCTGACTGTTGCAAGAAACTGGCAGTAACATGACGCAAAACATAATCGAAAAAATTATTCCCATGGCATCCGTCATCTTTAAACTGATCATTTTTAAGTCGTGGAAGGAGTATGAATGAACCTTCATGTTTATTATATAAACGCTTCTTTTTCCTTTCAATATCATTCTCATTACCCCTACAACTTAGCGAAATGTGCCCCGCAGATGGCTTGATTTGTCGATCACTACAACCTTCAATAAGAATTGGAATATACATACAAGATGAGCATTCCTCAATGAAGGGAGAGAGTTCACTCTTCACTGTTGATGGTAGTTCATCGGTGCATAGTGTGATGCGTGAAAAATTGTTGCGCAAAGACTTCGTTTGTTGCTTTAATGCATCTTTAGCGTCATCAGACAAATAATTAGTACTCGTTATCTTACCATTAAAACAAGCCACTCCCAGTGTCAAATCAAACAATGGCCGAAAATATTGCAAAAATATTCCAAGATATTCATTGGATGGATGGATGGATGTCAGGTCAGTATAAATACAGGAAAATATTTCATCAATGTCACTCTTATTCCTTTTTTCAGTTAAAAAAAGAGACATTTTTATCCCCCCTGATTATCTCCAGCAAGCAGGGTCGCTTGCAAAGACATCACCAGTCATTGCAAAAGTTCTGCACCTGCACCCAAAACAGTCGCCTTTGAGTTCACATGCACCGCACTTCCCTTTTAAATTCTTTTCCATATCCCTGACATTCTTTAGAAGCTCACTGTTCCAAATATTTTTTAATGATTGCTTGCGAATATTTCCTGCATCTATAAAAACACTGTAGCAGGGACGCACTTCACCTTGAATGCCTACCACCATGTTGACATATATAAGTCGGCACTGAGAAGCAACAAAAGGCGGCCTGGGCTCCCACGTATAACCGAATTCATTTTCATCTATCTCACGCAACTTGTAGACTAAGGCCTTAAATTGTTCATTCGAGACATCAAGGTCTTTTCCTTTTGCCCTTCCGCCAAGAAAAACCCGACAAATATAAGGAAAGATATTATTTCTTCTTGCAAATCGGAAAATCTCGGGAGCTTCATCTATGGTCTCTTTTACCATAAAAGAATCGATCGCCATCCGTGTAGGATTTGATCTGTTGAATCCTGCATCCATTAGATTGTGTATTCCCCGCGTCATCTTCTCATACGCCCAAGGTACATTTCCGCATAATTTGTTCTGGATTTCCGGCTTCATGCTATTCAATGTAGCTACTACCGTTACAGGATTATCATATAGCTTTTTTGCGATATCCTTATTGATAAGTGTAGCATTTGTATAGAGTATGAGATAAAGATTCCTTTCTCTGATCAGGTCAAGTATACTGAAGAAATTCGGGTCAAGTAATGGTTCTCCCGCGCCTGCAATAGCTACTTTCTGGGCTCCAAGCTCTACAGCTTGGTCAAGAATGCTCTTGTATTCATCAAGGGTTAGTTCATCCTTTAATTTATTTGCAGCTCCAGTATAGCAATATATGCATCTAAGATTACAGACATTGCTTGTTTCTATACTGATCACAAGCATTCTGTTTTCATCTTTTGCCTCGTTGACTTCATCTTTAGAAAGATCGAGGCCTTTTAGTTTTGGAGGTGGTTTCAACATGTTCGTATCAGTCATCCTTTAACCCCGAGATATGTGTTTATGTAATCGAAATCATTGTCAAGCTTCAACTTTTCGATATCCTTAAAACCAGCTTTCTTAAGTGCTGTTCTCATTTCGCTTTCCAATATATTAAATACATCGATTGAAAAGTGCTTGCTGATTATGGTGTTTGTTGTCCTGTTGAAGAAATTCAGAACGACATGGCATGTTCTGTAATCCTCATGATAATCGAATATGTAATAGACAATAACATCGTCCGAGTTCTCTCTGAAGTGTGACCTGAACTCAAATAATGGCTTTTCACGCAACGCCAAATCAAAATCCCGTGTGTCGATATAGCAAATGCCACCTCTTTTCAACACGGAACTCATGTTTTTTATAGCAAAAGATATATCCTGGACCGGAAGATGTGGTATTGAGTTCCCCCTGCATATTACGAAATCAAATTCATCTTGACCTATGTTGGACAGGTTCAACATGTTTGCATGTGCAAAATTCGCTTTGACCCCTGATTTACGTGCATTCGACTTTGCCTGCTCAAGCAGGTTATTACTGAGGTCTATTCCCGTGACTTCATACCCCAGCTTGGCCAACTCGACCAGGAAATGTCCTGTTCCACAGGCACATTCAAGTATTTTTCTGATTTTGTGCGGCTTCAGTATTTTAGTATCAATCTCTTGTGCGAGGTTTCTGTTGAAATCGCCAATATTACAAAAAAGGTAATGGTAGTAATCAGAGAGATGGTCGTAAAAATCCTCAATACTCTGATATATCGATTCGTTCTGTTGTAACATCATCCATACCATGTTAGTCCTTTAGAGTGACGAACTTGCCGTTTTTCACGGTCTTGAACATCACGGCTTTTATGACATCCCCATTACTGTCGAAGGTGGTGTTGCCGGTGACCCCCGAATAGTTTTTCAGACTGTACAACCCTTCTTTAATCTTATCAGGGTCATAGCCGTATTTTTCGATCATAAGAGCAACTATTTTTGTTGCATCATACATAGTTGCGGCAAATATCTCGGATTTCTTGCCATATTTTTTTGCATAAGCTACCTGGTATTTCTTTATCAAGGGAACAGCACTATCGGGATCAAAGGCAGGGGCGGTGTATACCAGTCCTTCGGCAGCCTCGCCTGCTATATTAATAAAGTCTGGCCCTTCTATACCAACAGTACCTAGTATTTTGGCTTTTATTTTTAAATCCCTTGCCTGCTTGACAACATGGCCGTTTTCTTTTGCATGGCCCACCAGATATATCGCATCAGGATTGCGATCTTTGATCTTCAACAGTTGTGGTTTCATATCCGAGCTTCCCTGGGCAAAAGTCTCAGAAATCACAACTTTGCCGCCCAACTCCGAAAACTTCTTTTTGAAGACCTTTACCACCCCAAGTCCGTATTCGTTATTAATATTAAAAACAGCAACCCGCTTGTACCCCTTCTTAATTGCGTAATCAGCCATGGCTGTCCCTTCAAAATCGTCAGACGGCCAATTGCGAAATATATAATCTCCTGCTGAAGTGATTGCTGGACTTGATGAGGATGACATGATAATTACCTTGTTCTTCTCACAAATTGGCGCCACCGCAAGTGTTACGGTACTTGGAATAGGGCCTATTATTACTTTAACCCCGTCGATTGTAATTAGTTTGTTTGCGGCTGAAACACCTTTTTTAGGATCGGCTGCATCGTCTTCATAGATAACCTCTATTTTTTTATTATTAATACCGCCTTTGGAATTAATTTCCTCTACGGCCAGGTCGATACCACTTTTCCCCCACTCTCCATACTGCGCTGCATCACCGGAAAGCGGCAAAATCGCCCCTATCTTTATTACCGCTGGTTCTTTTGCTTTCGACTTGCAACTGGAAAGGGTAAGTGCAAATATGGCAATGAATGCCACAAAAACTACAAGATATTTTCTTGATACCGAATATTTCATCTGTATTCCTCCTTATAAACTCTTCAATTTTACACAAATTCTCTCTAAAAAAGCATTTATATAAAATAGCAAGAATGATGCCTGCAATAAGAAGTATGGAGTGATGGGGCAAGACAATGGATTTGGCTACAAATTAGCACGAATTTACACGAAAACTCCTTATCAAAAACTATATTTAACGTTCATTCGTAATTGAGGTCATGTGGTTTGTATATAATGGAGATGTGCTGAAAGTATTACATGAATGTGCTTATTATGCACATTCATAAGAGGCGTGGCATTGACGACTACCTTTATACGTGGAGTTTCTCAATATTTTCAAAGTCTTTCTCGATGTCTGGAATTTCATAATGTCTTGCGATCTTTCTTTCCCCTAAAAGATGGTGAAACTCCATAAAACTTAATCCGGATAGTCTGACAGCATTGCCAAGTGAAAGGATATTTTCTTCATAGAGGTGTATTGCAAGCTCCTTTTTAAGCTCAGACCGCAAATCACCCTTTATCCTGGCATGATATAAGATATCCTCG